>JASFTE010000356.1:0-5541 GCA_050114035.1 Armatimonadota bacterium
TCTCGTGCCCGCACTTCGTGGACAACACGAAGCCCATCGGCGAGGTGGGCGAGGTGCGCGTGGATCAGGTGTTCATGGGCACGAGCACCAACGGGCGGCTGGAGGACTTCCAGATTGCGGCGTCGATCCTCAAGGGCCAGCGGCTCGCACCCGGTACGCGTGCGATCGTCACCCCCGGCTCGCGCACCGTGCTGCAGCGGGGGCTGGAGGACGGGACGTTCCCGACGCTCGTGGATGCCGGCTGCGTCATCACCGGACCCGGGTGCGGCCCCTGCGTCGGCGTGCACGAGGGCGTGCTGGCCGATGGCGAGGTGTGCCTCTCGACGCAGAACCGAAACTTCCAGGGGCGCATGGGCAACCCGAAGGCGTCCCTGTATCTATGCAGCCCGGCCATGGCGGCCGCGTCGGCCATCACCGGGGTCATCACGGATCCGAGGGAGTTCCTGTAGGAGCGGGCGAACGTGAAACTCAGCGGCAAAGCGTGGAAGTTCGGCGACGGGATCAGCACCGACCATATCGCTCCGGGGAGGCTGTTCCACCTGCGCAGCAATCTGCCGGAGCTGGCCAAGCACGTGCTGGAGGATGCCCGGCCCGAGTTCGCCTCGGAGGTGCAGGAGGGCGACTTCGTCGTGGGCGGGCGCAACTTCGGCCAGGGGTCGAGCCGCGAACACGCGCCGACCATCATCAAGCTGGCCGGCGTGAGCGCGGTGATCGCCCAGGGCTTCGCGCGCATTTTCTTCCGGAACTGCATCAACGTCGGCCTGCCGGCGATCATCCTGGACACGGACGCCATCAACGAGGGCGACGCGCTGGAGGCGGACCTGGAGGCGGGCACGCTCGTGGATACGACGACGGGCCAGGAGTTCACCTTCGCGCCGCTGCCGCCGGCCATGTCGGCGATCCTGAAGGACGGGGGCCTCGCCGCGCACGTGAAGAAGCACGGCGGGCTCGCCCTGGGCGAGTGACAGCCGGTGTGCGAGACCAGGAGAGAGCGCGACTTCCTCGGCGAGCTGGACGTTCCGGCTGACGCCTACTACGGCGTCCAGACGCAGCGCGCCGTGGAGAACTTCCCCATCAGCGGCCTGCGGGCGCAGCCGGAGTTCGTCCGCGCTATGGCGCTCATCAAGCGAGCGGCGTGCACGGTCAATGCGGAGGCCGGCCGCCTGCCGGAGGACGTGGCCGAGGCCATCGCGCGGGCCGCCGACGAGGTGATCGAGGGCGGGCACGCCGACCAGTTCGTGGTGGACGTGTTCCAGGCGGGCGCGGGCACGAGCCTCCACATGAACGTGAACGAGGTGCTCGCCAACCGGGCCGCTGAGCTGCTCGGCGCCGAGCGCGGCGACTACAGGCGCGTGCACCCCAACGACCACGTCAACCTCGGCCAGTCCACCAACGACGTCTTCCCCACCGCCATGCGCCTCGCGGCCCTGGCACTGCTGCGGCCGCTGCTCGATGCCCTGGCGCAGGCGACCGAGGCCTTCGGCCGGAAGGCGGAGGAGTTCGGCGGGGTCGTCAAGTCCGGCCGCACGCACCTGCAGGACGCCACGCCGCTGACCCTCGGCCAGGAGCTCGGGGGCTATGCCGAGGCGCTGGCGAGGTCCGCGGACGCGCTGCGGCACGCGGCCGAGGACCTGCGCGCGCTCGGCATTGGCGGCACCGCCGTGGGCACCGGCGTCACGGCGCATGCCGGCTATCGGCAGCGCGTCGTGGAAGTCCTGGCCGAGCTGACGGGCGAGTCGCTCGTCCCCGCGCGGGACACCTTCGAGGCGATGCAGAGCATGGGGCCCTTCGTCCGGCTCTCCGGGGAAATGCGCGCGCTGGCCACGGAGCTGACGCGCATCTGCAGCGACCTGCGCCTGCTCTCGTCCGGGCCGAACACGGGTCTTGCCGAGATAGCGCTGCCGGCCGTGCAGCCCGGCTCGTCCATCATGCCCGGGAAAGTCAACCCCGTCATCCCCGAGTGCATGGATATGATCTGCTTCCACGTCATCGGGAGCGACCTGACCATCGCCATGGCCGCGCAGGCCGGGCAGCTCGAGCTCAACGTCATGATGCCGGTGATCAATCTCAATCTGCTGGGGTCGCTCGAGATCATGGCCAACGGGCTGGCGATGCTGGCGCAGAGGTGCGTCGCCGGCATCACGGCGGACGCCGACCGATGCCGCGAGCACGCGCACGCGAGCCTGGCGCTCGCCACGCTGCTGAAGACGACCATCGGGTACCAGGCGGCGTCCGAGCTGGCCCGGGAGGCCTACGCCGCCGGCCGCCCCATCGGCGAGCTGGCCGTGGAGAGGGGGCTGATGACGGAGGAGGATCTGGAGCGCCTGCTCTCGCCGGAGGCCCTGTCGCCGGACGGTCCGCGGGCGTGAGTCGCCAGAGCAGGAGGGTGCGCGAGGAGTGGCTCGGCGGCGAGGCGAACAACGGCCACCACGCCGCGCAGCGGGAGAACCGCGCGCGACCGCGCCCCAGTGGAGTGAGCGCTGGGGCCCCGCGTGGCGGGTAAGGCAGGTCGATGACAATGGTAGAGAGTAATGCGCTCGATGCGATTCGCGTCGGGATAGAGTTGGAGCGGGCCGCCGTCGTGGCCTACAAGCAGGCTGCTTCCGATGCCGTCACGGAGGGCTGCAAGCGCCTCTTCGCCGAGCTCCTTGCCTTCGAGGAGGAGCACTTGCGGTATCTGTCGTCCCTGCACGACGAGCTGGCCGGTGGCCGAAGCTGGCTGAGCATCCCCGGGGGAACCGACCACGAGCATCTCCCGCCCCCCGGGCTGAACGCGGAATCGCCCGACCTCAACGAGCAGGCGCTGCGTCGCGAGCGGGCGGCGCTGACGGCGGCGCTCCAGGCAGAGGAGAAGGCGCGCGACCTCTTCGCCAAGGCGGCCGCAGAGGCCAAGGACCCCACCGGCAAGTCTATCTTCGAGCACCTCGCCGAGGAGGAGGACGCGCACATCGCGTGGGTGGAGGCGAGACTGCAGGCACTGCCGGACTGACGGGCGTGCTCTGTGGCGGTCGCTGACGCAGCCTGTGCGGGCGGACCCTCTTGGTGGTCTCCTATTGCTCCCCATCTCCCTCCGACACTTCGGCCGGTCTCCCACATCCCCAGCCGCGAAGGTCGGTAAGCCAATACAGGAGCGCACCGGCCAGGAGGACGCCCGACACGACTGCCAGGCCGACAGGCATGTTGGCCAGGGCGTACGACACGCAGTTGTATAGCATGAAGGCGCAGCAGGCGCAGAAGATGACAGTCGTGACCGGGTACCCCACGAGCCTGTAGGGTCGCGGGGTCGCTGGCTCCTTGCGCCTGAGCACGAAGACGGACAGGCCCGTGCCCAGGAAGAACACCCACACTACCGGCGCCGTGTACAGGATGGTGTCGATGAAGGAGCCGGCCACGAGGACGATGGCGAGGCTCAGGCCGCCCTGGGCGACAAGGGCCCACACGGGCGTGCCGAGCCCTGCGTCCCACCGACCGAGGGCGCGGAAGGCAGTGTGCTCGGCCCCCATGGCGTAGGAGATGCGGGCCCCGGTGAAGACCATCCCGTTGACGGCCCCAAGGGCCGAGATGCAGATGAGGACGCTCACGGCTCTGCCCGCGACATCGGGCAGTACCGTCGCCACGGTGTCAACCCCGATGGCGCTTGAGCCCGCCACCCTCGCATACCCCAGCGCGTGGAGGAAAGCCCAGTTGACCAAGAGGTACAACGCCGTGACTCCCAAGGTCCCAATGACCAGGGAACGGACGATGTTCCGCCGCGGTCGCTTCACCTCGGCGGCGACGTACGCCATTTCGTTCCAGCCGCCGAAGGTGAACAGCACCAGAATGAGGGCGAGCTGAAGTCCTCCGAGGCTGAGGCCCCCCGATTCCGCGGGCGCGGCCGGGCTGCCCGGCGCCATGAGGCCGGCGACCACAACGGCCAGTAGGCCAAGGGCCTTGACCACCGTCAGGACGTTCTGCGTCCACTTGCTCTCCCGCACGCCGAGTACGTTGATGGCCGTGAGCACGAGGACCGCCCCCGCGGCATAGAGCGGGCGGCTGTTCTGCAGCGGTGCATAGAGCGTCTGGGCGTACGTGGCAAAGACGAAGGCCATGAGGGCGATGTCCCCGGGCCGGATGATGGCAAGCTGCGACCAGCCGAACAGATAGCCCGCCCAGCGACCGTACGCCCGGCTCAGGTAGACGTAGTCGCCGCCCTGGCGGGGGTAGGCGGTCGCCAGCTCCGCATAGCACAGCGCCCCGGAGAGCGCGAGCACACCTCCCACCAGCCAGATGCCCAGCGCGCCGACCCAACTGCCCATGCAGCCGGCTATGGTCGGCGCCGTCTCGTAGATGCCGGCGCCGATAATGATCCCGACGATGATGCACGTCGAGTCGAAGAGGGACAGCTGTCTGCGGGGGAGGACCCGCACGGCAGCCTCGTCCGCTATTGCCTGCGTAGCCACTGATAGGCCCCCATGTCGGCCGGATCTGGCCGGGCATTCCCATCCCTGTCGTCCGTCGGAGCTGCATGCCTACTGGCGGCGGCAATGCCCGGCGACCCGGAACGCAAGCGGTAATCCCCGCTCTCGGCATCTACGAACAGCGGATCCGCATCCAGGTTGCCCTCGCCCTCGTACCCGCCCTCGACGACGCAGAAGGTCACCTTGGGCGCGTCCTCGTGCCAGTTGCTTATCTGCCTCGGCCCGCTCGGCGTGCTGTTCCCCCACAGGATGCAGTTCGTGACCGTGGGGGAACAAGCGATCCCGCCCGGCCGGTACGTGCCGTTGTACAGAGCGCCGCCGAGATCCCGGGCGTGGTTGCCGGTGAACGTGCAGTTGGTCAGTGTCGGGCACGAGCTCCCGTCGTTGGCCATGCCCCCGCCCCGTTCGGCGGAGTTGCCGGCGAAGACGCAATTGGTCAACGTGGGCGAGCAGTTGAAGTCGTTGTACATGCCGCCGCCCTTGCCACCGGTGGCGTTGCTGACGAAGTCGCAGTTGACCAGCGTGGGATGCGTGCTGAGGTCATTGCTCATTCCCCCGCCCCGCCCGCCGGCGTAGTTCCCGCTGAAGATGCAGTTGATGAGCGTGGGCGCCTCGCGTGCGCTGCCCCCCGGCCCCGGTCGGCGCGCGCACATGTTGTACATGCCGCCGCCCTTGCCGGCCGCGTTGTCGCTGAAGATGCAGTTGACCACCGTCGGAGCGCCCCTGATGTTGAGCATCCCCGCGCCACACCCGTCCGTGCGAGCGCCGCCGGCGATGATCTCCGGCGTCAAGTGTTGATTCCCTCTGCCCGGGGCTCCCGGGGGCCCTCCGCCGGGGCGGAAGCCCGGCCCTCGCCGGGCCCCCGGCAGAGCGTTCCCGCCGGTGATGGTGAACCCGTCGATGATGGCGCCATCGGCGCCCTTGACGACGTGGTACGAGTTATCGCTCGCATCGCCCGGCGTGCCGATGTCGCCGCTCAGCACGGTGACGTTGCTGATGCAGTCCCGCTGCGCGCGCGCCGTCTCGGCGCCCCGGAAGCCACCGTACAGCGCCACACCGGGCTTGAGCTCGAAGGATGCGGCCC
>JASFTE010000357.1:0-5528 GCA_050114035.1 Armatimonadota bacterium
GATCCAGGCCGTCTGCGAGACCGGCTCCGGGAATGGGAGCGTGTAATGGCCGCCGGTGTTGCCCGGGAATTCCGGCGTCTTCCAGTCGAACTGCCTGCGAATGCGGGTGATGCGGGCGCTCAGATCCACCTTCTCCGGCCCGTACCGCTTCAGCTCCGGAATGGCCGTAGGCCATATGGTGGCCAGCACCACGTCGTAGTGCTCCGGATGTTGCTTCCCTACCCAGTCGAGCCACTCGCCGGCGCGCGCGTCTTCCGTGATGTGCGTGACGTCGAAGCCGTGGGGGCTGTAGTCCGGATACAGCCCCGCGTAGTGGGGCCGGAAGTGCACCTTGCCGAAGGCTCCGGTTCGCCAGCCGGCGCTCTGCAGCATCTGCATGAAGGTGGGAATGGACCGGTCGAGCTGGTACCCGTTCTGCAGCACGCCGTGCCCGCGCGTCGTCAGCCCCGTGGCGATGGTCGAGCGGGCGGGCTGGCACAGTGGATTGCTCGTGAAGGCCATGTCGAAGGTGACGCCACGCGCGCGGAGCCGGTCGAGGTTGGGGGTGGGGCAGATGCCATCGGACGCGGCCTCGAGCCACTTCGCCGACAACTGGTCCACCATGAAGAACACGATGCTGGGCCTTTGTGCGGCCGGCTGTTCTGCCACGGCGTTCTCCTCCTGTGTCCGCTGGTCACGGCAGCGACAGCGCCACGACGCGCCCGTCGCCCGTCGCGCCGACCACCGTCGCTTCGTCCAGCGATGCCAGCAAGTGCACCGCCTGGGGCCACGAGCCCAGCACCTGGAGTTCCTCGTCCAGCACCGCCACACCGGCATCCCCGGCGGCGAGCAGGTACGTGCCGCGGGCCGACTTCACCGGTGCCAGGGCCCGCAGCTCAGGCCTCAGAAGCTGTCGGTGGGTCACCTTGCCGGCCTCGTCCAGTAGCAGCACCATGCCGTCGCGCTTCGCGATGGCGAGGCGCCAGGCATCGGGGCGCCGCCAGAGCGCCCAGTCGGCCGCCGGGGTGTCGAACCGCACGCGCCAGAGCTCCCCGGCGCCCGGCACCGAGTACAGACCGAGGTGGAACTCGTTCACGCCGACAATGGCACGGCGGCCGTCGGGAAGCTCGATGACCTCCAGGCCGAGGGGCCAGCCGTTGGGGATGCTGTGCTCGGCCAGAGCGTCGAGGCGGGCACCATCGAAGAAGATGATGCTCGGTTGGGTGGCCCAGCCGCGGCCGAGGAAAGCCTGGTCCTCGACGCCGTCGCCGTTCAGGTCGAGCCCCTCGGGCAGCGTCCTGTCCCAGTACACGAGGCCGCGCCAGATGAAGCCGGAGCGGTAGGGGCCCTCGTCGGAGTGCTCCGGCCAGCAGACGATGCTGCCGTCGGGCTTCACCCAGGCCGCGCTCTGGTATGTGCCCATCATCAGGGACGGCCCGGGCTCGCCGGGCGGCCGCCAGAGCCCCAGGGCGTAGGCGCGATTGGAGCGGAAAAAGTCCTGGTAGATGCTCTCCGCGGTGCTGAGGTGCCCTCGCTGCTTGGGGGCGCCGTGCCCGCCGAAGCAATGCAGGTCGCTGGCGGCGTCGCAGCACACCACCTCGCGGCGGCCGTCCCCGTCCACGTCGAGCGCCGCCAGTGACATCAAGTTATGCTCGAGCTGCCGCCCCCAGCGCCGTCGCCCGTCTGTATCTAGCACGACGAGCTGGTTGTCTCGCGTCTGCACAAGGAGTTCGCGGCCGTCTGAGTCCCCGTCGAGCTCGGAGGCGATGAGGCGGGTGATGTAGGCCGGGTCGCGCTCGGCGCTGTAGAACTCGACGAAGCCGATCTCATGGGGGGCACCCGGTGGGGCCTTGTTCGCCCATTCAGTCACGCGCACTCGCACAGACTGGGCGCGCCGGCCCGCGCAGCGGAGGAGCCGCTGAGTCGCGAAGAAGCTCTTCCCGTAGGGCCCGTGGATGCGAGAGGAGCGCTGGAGATCGGTGGTGACGCGTACGTCGGCCGCGAAGTCGTCGTTGCTGAACTCCACCACCGCCGACTTGATCGGCGCGGATCGGTTCTCCCCGACGAGCGCCGCTGCCAGGTTGACCGGCTCGGGGAAGCGATACGTCCACGTGCCGGCGTCGGGCGATGCCTCGACCCAGGTGGGCTCGACAGCCCGAGGGTGACCGCGGAAGTCGTCAAAGGCCCATCGCGTCCGGGGCTGCACGCGTCGCGGCAGACGCTGCGCCGTTGGCTGCTTTGCGCTGCCCCGCTCCCAGAGAACGCCCAATGTGCGCGCTACGTGGTCTCGCGCGGGCCGGGGCACGTCGGCCTCCAGGTCCTGCTTCTCCAGAGAGGACGCCAGGAGCTGGTCGGCGAGCTTCAGCACGCTTCCGTTGGCCAACGCCACCCGCTCCGGTGAGATGTAGAACATGACGGCGTCCGTCTGCACTGGCTCCGGCGACTTCTCCCCGCCGAGGCCCAGCAGCGCCAGCTCCTCCGTGGTCCGGCCATTCACCGTGCGGGTCCCGCGGACGAGGCAGCTCGTTGGCGTGAGACGCCGGGCCGAGAACGACTGCTCGTCACCGGGGCCCGTTGCGTACAGCAGGTTGTGGAAGGCGGCACGGTCGCCGGCCTCATTGGCCGCCAGCCGCAGCGTCTGCCGCAGCAGGTCGGGGATGACCTCGTTCTGGTACTGCTCCGCGCGGCCGCGACTGGCGCGCTGGTCCAGGGGGAAGGCCGACTTCACGAAGAACGTCACGTCGCCCTGGCTCTGCTGCCAGCCGTCGCCCGTGAGGCGTGCCGGAGTGGTGGGCTCAATGAAGGACGAGACGTCTCGCTGGGAGCGCTGCGAGGCGTCGGCCCCGAGCTGTGCGGGGGCAGCCGCTCGCCACGTGGCCGTGAGGTTGAAGCGCCCGGGTTGCCGCGCAACCACATCGTCCATGAACAGGAAGTACTGCCCGCGCCGCCAGAAGACGTATCGCGTCCAGTCGCAGCCGTTGTTCTGCGGGAACAGCGTGGCGGCGAGCCCGACGTGGGGCAAGTTGGCGCCCGCCCGGCGAAGTACGCCCCACGGCTGGGGCTGCGTCCGCACACCCCGGCTGACCACGACGCCGGACTTGTAGTAGTTGCCCTGCTTGTCGGTGTGGGCGACGAGGAACAGCTTGCCGCGATCGACGTAGCGCAGCACGGAGTTGAGCCCCAGCGGGTGGAAGTGATTCTGAAACCCATCGATGCACAGGTACTGGTCGTCGCGGCCGTAGCCCTCGCGGAAGGCGAGCAGATCGACCGTGTCCTCGCGCGCGACCTCGGGCTGCAGCCAGTCGCCGCTGCCGCGCGAGGAGGAGTACGAGTGCTCCGATATGGGCAGCCACCGCACGCCGAGCCACTCGGTGGGCTCCTGCGGCTCGACATCCTGGACGGTCAGCCGGATGGGGAACCCGTACGAGTACTGGTCATTCAAGGGGAGGTTGTCCAGGAGCCAGCGGAACCGGCCGTCCCGATACCACCACGCGGCGGAGCGGATGACATTGCGCACGGTGCTCGCCGCTGCCAGGTTGGCCACCCCGCCGTAGGCGATGTGCCCGGCAAGGCCGCCGAGGTTGTCCGTCTCGAGCAACCCGTACATCGCCGCCTGCCGGGCGAGGCCCGACTCGAAGTACTCCCAGTCTCGCATGAGCAGCGCGAACCAGATGGCCGACTGCCAGGCGTGGTCGGCCTCCGTGCCCTCGTGGTCGGATCGGTACGCGGTGGTCACGGCGTACCGCATGTACTCCCGCGGACCGCGCATGAGCTCCCGGAGCTTCGCGCGCGCCGCCTCGTTGGGCCGTCCCACGCCCAGCAGGTGCTCGCACGCTAGGTACAGCCGCGGGTTCTTGAACATCTCGTGACGCCCGCTGACGGACCCGCCGCCCTCAGCGTACCACCACACCTTCTCCGGGATCATCAGGATGTTCTCGAGCACCTCGTTCTCGATGTCGTTCACTTCGTCGGGCGAGAGGTAGCCCAGCTCCGTGATCAGGGCGAACTGGTGCAGCTCCCGGCCGACGTGGTAGCCCAGGTGCATCGCGCCGGCCTGCTTGAACCCCTTGAGCCAGTCCTCGTTCTTGGGGCGCGCCAGGCGCCGCCAGCGCTCGGCGGTGCTCTGCAGCGGATCGGGCCCGGGCAGCACGACGCGAGGCAGGGCCAGCTCGCCCCGGCTCCCCTGCTCCCCTACGAGCTGCTCGAAGGCCTCGACGGCGCGGCCCATGCCGTCGGCGTCCGACGCTCCGACGAGGAGATAGCCGTGGCCAGCGCCCCAGGGGTTGGGGCGGGTCTCGACGAGGAACTCCCCCGGCGGGGGCGATGCGTCGTCGGCCACCAGCCATCGCCGCAGGTAGGGCTCCAGCAGCGCCGGGTGCACGCCGACATGGCCGACGAAGACCAGACTCATCTGCTTCGCGTCGTCATTGAGCAGCAGGCCGCGCTCGTCCGTCACCGCTGCCGGCGCCCGGATCGGGAGCCTGACGCCGGTGGCTTCCTCCACGATCGCCTGGCACCGGGTGGCGGCGGCGGCATACTCGCCCTCTTGCGGGGCGACGATGGCCGCCCGCGGCTGCCCCCTGGCGACGATGACCGTGTCCGGGTGCAGCTCCCGCGGGAGCATGTGCGCCGTCGGGTCCTGCGCCACCGCCGGCCCTCCTGCCAAGCCTATGGCGATGACGACGGCCGCCGCGCGCAGCCGGACAGCCCGCAGCAGTGCTGGCAACGCACGACGGGCGAGCATCATAGCCTCTCCTCCCCATTCGTTCGCGATGGCGTGTGCGGCCAGAGGTCGCCGGGAGATTGTGTGGCAGGCGGCGCGGTTCCTCCCTGTGAGGACCTGCGGTCCTCTCAAAGCAACTCCCCGGCGCGCGCACGCACCGGCCGTGCCGAGGGATTGCCGCACCCGCCAACGAACGTGTCGGCGCACCGCGTGAGAGGCCAATACCACACCGCCGGACGGAGGCATCAGCATGAGCAATGACGGCGCGCTATCGCGAAGAGCATTCCTCAGGACAGGCCTCGGCTCGGCCGCCGCCATCGGCGCCGCCCACGGCCTCCTGTCCCCGTCCGCTCTGAGGGCCGCCGCGGAGCGATCCGGGCGCCGGCCCAACGTCGTGTTCATCATCACCGACGATCAGCACCTCGACACGTTCGGCTTCCTCGGCGGCCAGGCGCTGACCCCGAACATTGATCGGCTCGCCGCCGAGGGCGTGTACCTCTCGCGTGCCTATGCGTCCAGCAGCGTCTGCACGCCCAGCCGCTTCACGTGCCTGACCGGGAGCTATGCCAGCCGGTGCCGGGCGGACAACCTCCAGAACGGTACGTCCGTCGAGGGTCAGACCAGTGTGCAATGGAACACGGACCTCGGCGCGCAGCCGACCAACCTCCCGGAGTCTCTGCAGGCGGCCGGGTACGCCACCGGCATGGTCGGCAAGTGGCACAACGGCGCGCCGCCGGGATGGGCGAAGGACGTGCGCAACAAGATCCCGCCCGACGGCGACCCGGCCGAGCCAGCGGTGGCCAGGGTCCTCCGCGACGGCCAGGAG
>JASFTE010000358.1:0-5515 GCA_050114035.1 Armatimonadota bacterium
GGGGGCCGTGGCATGAACACCGATGAGCTGTACCAGCTGACCCGACAGGAGATCAAGCAGCGCGAGGAGGAGGGCTGCGACGTCTCGGGGCTGCGGGAGAAGCACGCGGCGACCGCCGAACTCGAGGACCCGGCGAAGCGCGAGGCTTCCGAGAGCCTGCTGGCGGAGCTCGAAGACCTGACGCCGAATCCGAAGTACGTGGAGCCGTCGGATCTGGCCGCCATCGGCGAGCAGCGACCCGACGGCCCGCGGCGCATGCAGAACCTGTTCTCCACCGAGGACCTCTTCACCCGCACCTACGGCGCCTGGCTGGGCCGCTGTGCCGGGTGCCTGCTGGGCAAGCCCGTGGAGGGCTGGGCGCGAGCCGAGATCCGCGCCGTGGCGGAGCCGGACGGCAACTACCCGCTCGCGGACTACTTCGCGGCCGTCACGCAGCCCGTCGGACGGCGCGCGCTGGCGTCCACCAACCCCTGCCTGCGCGGACAGATCACGCGCATGGAGCGCGACGACGACATTGACTACACCGTCGCCGGGCTGCTCCTGCTCGAACGCCACGGCTACGACTTCACCACCGAGGACGTCGCCGGCTTCTGGCTGGCCGAGCTCCCGTTCCACAAGGTCTACACCGCCGAGCGCGTGGCGTACCGGAATCTGGTCGCCGGCGTGCCGCCCAGTGAGGCGGGCGGCCACCGCAACCCCTGCCGCGAGTGGATCGGCGCCCAGATTCGCGCCGACAGCCTCGGCTACGCCTGCCCCGGCTGGCCCGAGGGGGCCGCGGAGCTGGCCTACCGCGACGCGTACGTCTCACACCGCAAGAACGGCATCTATGGCGAGATGCTCGTGGCGGCGATGATCGCGGCGGCGTTCGTGGAGCCCGACGCCGCAACCATCATTGAGATCGGACTGTCCGAGATACCAGAGGCCTCGCGGTTGGCGGAGGCCGTGCGGCGGGTTGTGAAATGGTGGCACGAGACAGAGGAGTGGGAGAGCGTCGCCGATCACATCGACGAGCACTACGGCGATCTGCAGGGATGCCACACGATCACGAATGCGGCGATCGTCGTTCTCGGGCTGCTAGCCGGCGCCGAGGACTTCACGGCCGGCATCGCCGCCTCGATCATGCCGGGCTACGACACGGACTGCAACGGGGCGACGGTGGGCTCCATCCTCGGCGCGCGCTGTGGCGCCGACGGGCTGCCGGCCCACTGGGTCGAGCCGCTGAACGACCGTCTGGCGACGATCATCGCCTCGGTTCACGAGGCGCGCATCTCGGACATGGCGCGGCGGACGGTGCGGTTGGTGGAGGGAGATCTGGGCGAATCCGCCGTCGGCGGCGCCGTCGAACCGATCACGTGGGGCGTCTCCTGACCCGGGCCCCGAACCAGAGGTAACAGCATGTTCAATCCATGGAGATTAGTCATGTGCACGTTCCTGGTGGCCGGGTCACATGCCGGCGCCGACGTGGAGCTGATTCGCGACGGCTCATTCGACGGTGACCCGCCGGATGTGTGGGAGATCCGCTACCTCGACAAGGCAAGCACGCAGGGCCTGCCCCGGTGGACTGTCGCCGTGCGCGATGGGAGGCGGCCGCATGGGAGGTACATGGGCATCGACGGCGACGACAACGCCGCGGGCACGGTGCTCGTCGGCCAGCGTGTGCGTCTGCCGGCGCGATTGGCGCCGCTGCGCGTCACCCTCGACTACCAAACGTACTGCGCCGCGGGGGACCGGAGCGGGATGATCGACCTGCGGGCATATACCGTGCAGGCGTGGGACTCGCTGCCGCGGGAGCCGACGCTGGGCGAGGCGCCGGAGCCGATCTTCAGCCACCAGATAGTGGCCCAGGGCCGGGACGCGCCCAAGTGGACACATGGCGAGGCGCTGCTTGGCGAGGCGCACCTGTCGCTCGGGGCCCACGCGGGCAAGGACGTGGTGCTCTGTCTGGCGTGGAGCACGTGGCACGAGGGCACCGAGGAGTGGGCCCGGTTCGACAACGTGAGCGTGGGCATGGTCGAGCTGCTCGCGCAGGCTATCGGGTGGCCGGGGTCGCTCTACAGGGGCCGGGTGTTCGCGCTGACCGGCGATGTCGTGACGGCGCACGAGAAGCCAGAAGTCACACTGGAGCTGCGGCGCGCCGGCAAGAGGCAGTGGCAGTCTATGCCGATGCGGGCCGCGGGGCCGCCGGCGGAGGGCGTGCCCCCCACGCGCTACGTCGGCTATGTGGAGGCGCAGGAGCCGGGCCGAGTGCAGTGCCGTCTCGCCGTGCACGCGGGCGACGACACCCATACGACCAAGCCCCACACGATCAAGGTCAAGAAGCAGGCGCCGGTGCACCCGCACCTCTTCTACACTCCCGCCGAGATCGAGGCCATGAAGCAGCGCATCGCCGACCAACGGTGGGCGGCGGCGATCTTCGAGGGCATCCGAGAGAACGCCGACGGGTGGCTGGAGCGCGCGGATCACCCGCCCCAGGAGGGCGGCGGCTGGAGCCACGACTATTTCTGCCAGGAGTGCGGCGCGCGGCTGAAGTTCGACGAGAGCAAGCCCCACGAGCACTGGTGCCCGACGTGTGAGGAGTATCGCACTGGCGAGAAGCTCGACCGTGTGTGGATTGGGTCCATCCACGGGCGGTTCGCCAGCGCGGTGCGGGACTTGGGCCTCACCTACGCCATCACCGGCGAGGAGGAGTACGCGCGGCGGGGGGCGGAGATCCTGCTGGACTATGCGCGGCTGTACCCGAGGCTGCCGCCGGGTCGGGGCCCGGCGGGGAGGGGCCGGGTCATGGCCCAGTCGCTGTCCGAGTGCACGTGGCTGCTGCGGGTGATGCAGGGGTACGATCTGCTATACAACGCGCTCTCGGACGCCCAGCGCGCCAGCATCGAGAACGAGTTCATCCGGCCCGATGCGTACGACCGCTTCCCGTATAGCTTCCGCATCCACAACATCCAGTGCTGGCACAACGCCTGCTACGCGGCGGCCGGATACCTGCTGGGCGACGACGTGCTCATCGAGAAGTCGCTGCAGGGCAGATACGGCTTCTACGAGCAGGTGAAGCAGGGCATCCTGGACGACGGCATGTGGTACGAGCGGTCGCTGGGCTACCACAACTACACGTTGGGCGCCATCACGACACACTGCGAGGTGGCGCGGCGCAACGGGCTGGACCTGTACAGGGACGAGAAGATCAAGCGGATGTTCCTGCTGCCGCTGCGCATGTCCCAGCCGAACCTCGTCCCGCCCTCTCTGAGCGACCAGGGCTACACGACCCGGCGGATTGGTCCGAACCACATCGAGCGCGCCCTCGGCTGGTACGGGGACCAGGAGTTCGCGGATGTCCTGGCCTATCTGTATTCCACCGGCTCCACGCGCTCGTCGCGCGAGGCGCTGCAGTACGGTGGCGAGCTCCCCGCGTCCGCCATGGGGCCGGAGCTGGCGAGTGCGAACCTGACCGGAGCGGGCGCCGCCATCCTGCGTGACGGCGGCGGGGGTGAGGCGCGCTGGGTGCTGGTGCGCTACGGCGAGCACGGCGGCGGGCACGGGCATCCGGACAAGCTGGAGATCATCGTCTACGGCCTCGGGCGGACACTCATGCCCGACCTGGGCAATCCCGGCTACGGCATGCAGCTCCATCGCGACTACTACAAGACGACCCCGGGGCACAATACCGTGACGCTGGGCCGCGGCTCCCAGAGGGCGACCACGGGCGAGTGCCTGGCCTTCCGTGGCGAGGGGCGAGTCCAGGCTGCCGTGGCGCAGAGCGGCGGCGCCTACACCGATGCGGTGCTGCGCCGCAGCGTCGTGCTGGCGCCCGGGTACATGGCCGACATCTACCGCGTCGAGGCGCCGGAGCCGACGACCATCGACTACATACTGCGCTGTGCCGGCGAGCTGAGCATCACGCCCGCGGGGGAGGCCGGTGCGGGCGCGCTCGGGGAAGAGCGGGGCTACAAGCACCTGAAGCTCGTCCGGCGTGCATCGCCGGATGAGACGGGCGGCTGGCAGGCGACCTGGACCCTCTCCGAGCCGGAGGGCGCGCGGGTGCATCTGTCGGGCATCGGCGCGGCGGGGCAAGAGGTGCTCCACACGAGCGCCCCGGGGATCCCGGGCCGCGGTCCGATGGGCACGCTCGTGGTGCGCCGCGAGGGCAGCGAGGCGACGTTCGCCATCATCCACCAGTTCCTGCCTGGCGGCGCCGAGCCGCTGCCCGTCTCCCCGGTCGAGGGCGGCATGGCCGTGGGCGCGGGAGCCGAGCGCAGCGTCGTGCTGAGTCCTGACCTGGCCGACCTACGAGGTGAGCGCGTCGGCCAGCCAGGCGAGCACCTGCAGGTGCTGACCGTGCGCAACGGCGACGTGGCGGACGCCGTTACGATCGAGCTGCCCGAGCAGTAGACACGCCGGGTAGCACAGCGTGTCCGTCAACCGGTGCGTCCTCCGCCGACGATGGCGGCCCTCGCTACGCCGGCGGCAGCTTGATCTTCGCCAGGTAGATGCTCGTCTTGCCCTCGTGCGACGCGTAGTAGCTGACCCACAGCAGCCCGTCGTGGAACACGAGGCCCGGGTAGCTCGTATCGCCGCCGGAGGGCAAGGTGAGGATCTCCTCGAGCGTGCCCGTCTTCCCCTCGAGCCACCACAGCCGGGTGCGTGCGCCGCCCTCGTAGCTGCGCCCGGCCGCGACCAGTCGGCCGTCGGGCAGCAGGAGCATGTGCGGGCCGCCGATGCGCACTCCCAGGTCCTTCCACGTCCACTCGGTGTACGGCGGTCGCGAAACGCCGAACAGGGCCGTGTTGGGGTCGCCGTCGCGACGCAGCAGACACAGGAGCCGGTTGCGGACCAGAGGCACCAACGACGTCTCGCTGGGGCGGCCGACGTCGTGAAGTCTCTCGACCAGCGTGTCGAAGCTCCGGCCGTCCTGGCTTGTGTAGAGCCGGATCATCCGCGGCTCGCCGCCCGTGTGGTAGCCGATGCCGTAGGCGACGCCGTTGCGCCAGGTCACGCGCCAGAGCCAGAAGTCCGGCTCGCCGATCTTCACCGGGTCGCTCCACTCGCGGCCGTCGGTCGAGAACCACACGTAGGTCTGATGGCGGATGTCGGCGGGCTGGTGCACGGCCGCGGCGCCGCTGAGCATCAGCTGGTCGTCCGGGGTGATGGTGACCTTCGCGTCGCGCAGGTCGGCCGTCTCGGAGGTCATGTGCGCGACCGACGTCCACTCCGCGCCGTCAGGCGACGCGAGGACGCGCAGGGCCCCGTCGGGCGAGACGTGCTTCTGGCCCTCGCGGAAGCAGCAGTACCACTGACCCTTGAAGCGCACCAGATCGGTGAAGGCGTTGTGGGGGGCCTTGTCCCAGATCTTCCGGAGATCGACGATCTCGGCCTTGCCCGGGGCATCGGCGGCGAGGCATGCAGCGGCCCCGAGGAGTGGAACGGCCAGCGCCGTCAGATCACGCAGGGAATCATGCATTGTGGGTCTCCTCCGATGGCGTGCTGCCTGTGGCACCTACTTCGTCTTCGCCCATTC
>JASFTE010000359.1:0-5501 GCA_050114035.1 Armatimonadota bacterium
AATACAGCCACAGCGAGTACCGCTGGCCAGCGATGCGCAAGCGCGGCGGCGAGGGCACCCTCACGGTCACCGTGCCGAAGGCGGGGCGCTTCCATCCCGGCGCGATCGTCTACGATGGCTCGGGACGCGAGAGCTATGAGATGACGATCGATGGCGAGGCCCTCGGGCGCTTCGTCGCCAGGGCGGACAGCAAGCGACAGCGGCTGTTCTTCGCCAGCAGGCCAGTCGAGCTCAGGGGCGGGGAGACCATCGCGGTCCGGGCGGCCAACACCCCGGCGAGCTATGTCGTGGAGGACATCGTTCTGCTTGCCGAGCGGCCGCCCATGCTGCAGCCGACGTGCCAGATCCGGAACCTCGAGGTCGGGTACGACCGAGAAGTTGGGAGAATGCGCGCAACGTGGACGACCACGTGGCCGGCAATCTGCGCCCTGGAGTATGGGAGCGGGGAGATTGTCGAGGAGGAACCCGCGCAGAACCACCGGGTGCACCTGCCGGGGCTTGAGCGGGGCAAGACATACGAGTGCTTCGTGCGGGCGGATGCCCTCGACGGCCCGGAAGTACGGAGCGAGACCGTGCGGTTTGCCGCCGCTGCCCCCGAGGCCCCGCGCGGCGCAGTGGCGCGGGAGCGGGTCGAGCTGTCGGTGCTCACCAGTGGGCGCGGCTGTCCGGCGGGCTATCCGCTCACGGCGGGGGTTCCGTTCCCCGAGGGCGCGCTCGGGTCTGCCGACAACATGCGCCTGCTGGGAGTGGGCGGCGGGGAGGTCCCGGCGCAGGCGAGCCCGCTGCTGTTCTGGCCCGATGGGAGCGTGAAGGTGGCGCTCGTTGATGCGGTGGCGCCCGAGGGTAGCGGCGACGACGCCCCGCTGACGCTCGAGTACGGCCGCGACGTGCAGCGGCGCGCCGTCGAGCAGTTCGTGCGAGTCAGTGGCAGAGGCAATGCCCTCGCGGTGACGACGCCCAGTCTGAGGGTGGATTTCCGCCGAAACGAATCGGGGCTGTTCGCGCGGGTGTGGGTCGACTCGGCGGGCCAGTTCGGCGACGAGACGCTCATCACTCGCGACGATGCGCCGGCGCGGATCGTCATCGTTGACGACGAGGGGAACGAGTACGACACCCTCGGGCCGCCCGATAGGGTCGAGGTGGAGGAGGCCGGGCCGCTTCGCGCCGTGGTGCTGCTGGCGGGCCACCACACGGGGGATGCGGGCGGGTACTTCACGTATCAAGTGCGGATGACGTTCCACGCCGCCCTGCCGTGGGTGCGGATGGCGTATCGGTGGGGGAATGATCGCGGCGAGGCGGAGTTTACGAAGTTCCGGGGCATGCGGCTGGAGCTGCCGCTGGCACTGGCCGAGGGCGCGAGTTTCATAGTGGGTGCGGAGCAGGCGGCGCGAGGGTCACTGAGCGATGGCGGCGCTCGGCTCGAGCAGATGCGCGACGACAGCTACACCGTCGTGAGCGAAGGCGGGGAGTCGAAGGGCCGGAGGGCGCCCGGCTGGGCGCAGGCCGGAGACGGTCGCCGAGCCGTCGCGCTCGTGAGTCGGTGCTTCTGGCAGCTCTACCCGCAGGCCATCGGCGCCGGGGACGGCATGCTGCGGCTCGACATCTGCCCCGAGTTTGGGGAGAAGTTCTACAACGACTGCTCCGAGCTCGACCTCATCAAGCTGTATTACTATCTGCAAGATGGGCGGTACAAGGTTCGCCAGGGCGTGACGAAGCTCCACGAGGTCATGCTGCTGTTTGGCCCCACCGGCGACGGCTGGGAGCCCGAGGAACTCAACGCATTGACCGACCTCATCAACGAGCCGCCCGTTCTCGCCGCCAGCCCTGAGTGGTACGCGGCCAGCGAGGCCTTTGGGAGCTTCGTCCCGGAGACCGCGGGGCGCACGGCGCGGTACGATGAGGTCTGCGAGCGCACGTACAACTCATATCTCGGCGGGCGCGACAGGCGGCGCGAGTTCGGGATGCTCAACTTCGGCGATCAGTGGGGCGAGCGCAAGGTCAACTGGGACAACGGCGAGTACGACCATCACCACACGGCGGCGCAGATGTTCCTGCGGAGCGCCGGCCCCAAGTGGTATTGCCTGATGGAGACGACGGCGCGGCACGACATCGACGTGGATCTGTGTCACTACCACACGAACCCCGGCTACGTGGGCGGGTCGTGGATCCACGCCATGGGCCACACGGGCAAGTACTTCACGCAGAGGTACCAGGGGGAGTGGGGCATACCCGGCGGCGGGATGTCCGTGAGCCACACGTGGTGCGAGGGGACGTGCGAGTACTACGCGCTTACCGGGGATCCAACGGCCATCGAGGCGGCGCGGATGATCGCGGACCACTACGGCGGCACGTACCTGAACAACTACGATTTCACCAACGGGCGCGTCCCGGGCTGGCATCTGCTGCTCACCATTGCCGTGTACCGGGCGACGTACGATCCCTTCTACCTGAACGCGGCGCGCATCATTGTGGACCGGACGCTGGAGCGGCGCACGCCGGGGAGCGGCTGGGCGCGGCAGATGGTGCCCGGGCACTGCCACTGCGAGCCCCGCTGTCGGGGCACGTGCAGCTTCATGCAGGGGATCCTCGGCTGCGGCCTGCGCGAGTACTACCTGGAGACGGGCGATGAGCGCGTGCGGGAAGCGGTCGTGGACTCCGCGAGATATGTCATCGATGAGATGTGGGTGGACGAGGAGAGTGCATTCCGCTACACCTCGTGCCCCGAGAGCAGCGTCACGGCGAGCCGCAACGACACGCTGGCCGGGCTGCTGCTGTTCGCGCACGAACTGAGCGGCGACCAGGAGCTCCTCGAGGTCGTGAAGCAGGGAATGGACGCCGGCTTCGAGCGGCTCTCCAGCATGCAGCACTTGCGCTGGACGCCGTACATGGTGCACGCGCTGGATGGGCTGGAGTGGGAGGGGTTGAGAAGGGCGGGGCAGGAGTAGGCAGGTCGTGAGCACGGTACGGACCATCCTGCTGTTTCTCTCCGTCTACGTGTGTGCGAGTGCCGCAGGCGCCCCCGGTGACCCCATGCTCCCTGAGAAGCTCGATCTCTCAGATGCCGTCATCGTCGCCTCCCGGGGTGACAGGCTTCACGTGAAGGCGGCGGAGATGCTCCGGGACGAGGTCGAGAGGCGGACGGGTGTGCGTCTGGGGATTGGTGGAGTGATACCGCCCGATCGAGTGCCGGCGGTGGTGCTTGGTACGGTGGCCAGTCTGGGTGGCGAGTCGCTGCGCACGCCCGGCAGGCTGAAGCTCCCGCGGAAGGCCGAAGGGTATGCGATATGGGCGGACGGTGCGAGCCGAGGTGCGCCGACGGTTCATCTGGTGGGGCGCGACGACCGGGGCGTGCTGTTTGCCGCGGGCAGGCTGATTCGGCTGCTGGAGATGGGGGAGAGGCGCGTGGCGATCTCTGCTGACGTGCGCCTCGCCAGCGCGCCGAGGTACTCGATACGCGGGCACATGATGATCCCGGACGGCGATTTCATCGAGTGGGACCTCGCGGGCTTCGAGCAGTACATCCGCGATCTGGTCATCTTCGGCACGAACAGCTTCGAGTTCACGCGGCCTCGGCCGGAGGTCGCGAAGCTGCTCGGTGAGTACGGGCTCGATGTGTGGCAGTTCCTCGGGCACGGGAAGCCGGTGGAGTTGGAGGGGATTGAGGATGTGAGGCGGGAGCTCGGTGAGCTCGAGGGGCTGGACGCCGTCTTTGTGCCCGGCGGGGACTCGAGTGGGACGCCGCCGCCGAGGACGCTCATCCCCGGGATCGAACGGTTCGCTCCCCTGCTGAAGCAGGTGCACTCGGGGGCGAGGATCTGGATGTCGAACCAGTGTGGGGCGGACCACGCGGCGCACGATAACGAGTACGTCTTTGGCTTCCTCCGGACGAAGCGGCCGAACTGGCTCGAGGGCATGGTGTACGGACCCTGGACCCGGGGGAGCATTGCCGATCTGCGGCGGCAGACGCCGAAGCGGTACAAGCTCCGGCACTACCCGGACATCTGCCACAATCTCTGGTGCCAGTATCCCGTGCCGAAATGGGACAGGGCGTTCGCCCGGGTCTGGGGGCGGAACGGGATCTCCGTGCGGCCGATGCAGATGGCTCGCATTCACAATGCCCATGCGCCGGCGACGGATGGGTTCATCGCGTACAACCACACGGGCTGCAACAACGACGTGAACAAGTTCGTTTGGAGCGCCATGGCGTGGGACCCGGACGCCGACCTGACCGACGTGCTGCGCGAGTACGGGAAGATATTCTTCGGCGACGAGCATGCCGAGGCCGTAGCGCAAGGGCTGCTCGTGTTGGAGGACAACTGGGCCGGGCCGATCGCGGAGAACGATGGGATCGAGGACACGCTGGCGCACTGGCAGGCGATCGCGCGCAGCCACGACGACGTGTCGAGCAACTGGCGATTGGAGCTCTGCCTCTACCGCGCACTCATCGATGCCTACATCAAGCGCAAGCACGCGGCCGAGGCGAAGTGCGAGGCGGATGCCTATGCGGCACTCGGGCGAGCCAGGGAGGACGGCGTCGCGGTCGCCATGGAGGCGGCCCGCGATGCTCTCGCGCGCGTTGACGCGGACTTTCCGGGGAAGGACACCCTCCGAGGGGAGTTGGAGGAGTGCGGACTCCGGCGATATGGGGAGCTGGGCGACGTCCTGGATGATCTCTACCGCCCGCTGAACGACCGCCGCTGGCTGGAAGCCGAGTTCCGAGACGTGCTTGACCTGGATGACCAGGCCGAGCAGTTGGCGCGGATCCGGAGGATTGTGAGTTGGGATGACCCAGGGCCGGGCGGCTTCTACGACAACCTCGGCGTCGAGGGAGCGCAGCCGCACCTCGTGAGGCAGAAGACGTGGCGGGAGGACCCGGGCTTCATCGAGTCACCCGTCGAGTTCCACAAGCACAGTCCGAGCTCGCGATGGCGGCAGTCCTGGCTGTGCTGCGCCACCACGCGATACGACACGCCTTTGCGGATGCGCTACGAGAACCTCGATCGGGACGCCAAGTACCACCTGCGCGTGACATACTCGGGCGGCTTCCGCCCCGTGATGCGGCTGGTGGCGAATGGGCGATACGAGGTCCACGGCCCGGTGGGGCTGCCGAAGCCGATTGCGCCCCTGGAGTTCGACCTGCCGCAGCAGGCCACGGCCGGTGGTGTGCTCGAGCTGGAGTGGCAGCTCGTCAACGTGGTGCGTGGATGCCAGGTGGCAGAGGTGTGGCTGATCAGGGACGCATGAAGCGCTGGCGGCGCAGGAGTTGCGCGAGTTCCGGTGAAGGAACGACCAGGGACCGCAGGCTGGGCAGCCTGCGGCACACTGGTCTGTCAGGGAGGCGTAAACGTTGATCATCGACTTCCACGTGCACGTGTCGGACCGCGAGGGCTGCACCGAAGAACTGCTCAAGGCCATGGACGACAATGGCATCGACATGGCCGTGATCTTCGACTGCGGCAATAACGAGACGGTATTCAATATGCAGAAGGCGCACCCGGACC
>JASFTE010000360.1:0-5490 GCA_050114035.1 Armatimonadota bacterium
CGCGCGCCTGTCACCGTGCCGTTGTTCCGGTTGCCGGAATCATCCGTCGCCTTGCCCTTGTCGAAGGACAGGTACAGCACCGGGCCCGCCTCGCCCGTCGCCCGCAGCCCCGGCGTCGCGTGGTGCTTCTGGATCTCCTCGCCACTCAACGCCCGGAAGTACACCCCGACCTCATCTATGACGCCCTTGAGACCGAAGGGATGCGTGTATTCCCCGACAGCGCCGCCCTGATCGGCGCCGATCTCCATGGCCTGCTTCGGCTCGGACGCCACGAGCGCCGCCGCCTCGCCCGACCCCGACAGCCTCCCGTCCACGTAGATCTGGAGCTTCTTGTCCGGAGTGAGCACACCCGCCAGGTGGACCCACTTCCCCACCACGTTCTCCTTCGCCGCGACCGAACTCACCTTCTCGCTCGAGCGGATCACGAACCGCGGCGTGCCGCCCCTGATGACGAGCGCGTACCCCTGTGCCGGCCCGCCCCTGGCAACCACCACGCCATCCCGGCCCTCCGCCTTCACCCATGCCTCGACCGACAGCGGCTTGCCCGTGGGGTCCAGCTTCGGCACGTTGGCGATCTGCACGTCCGACCGCCCGCTCGTCCCTGGCGGGATCGCCTCGCCCGGGATATCCCTGCTCGACGCGAACAGATGGTACTCCAGCGGCGTCGTCCACTTGAAGTACTGCGGCAGCCGACCGTACCCATACACCGAGGACTCATCCGTCACGAGGATCCGCCCGCCGGGCGCATACCGCCCCGCCTGGTGGTAGCCAGCGTGCCCACCCGCGAAGCTCCGCCCGTACACCCAGTACGCCCGGTGGAACCACGAGCCGTCCACGAAGCCCATCGGCGCGAACACGTGCGCCGTCTCGCCCGCCTGCACGGAGCCCTGCTCCGCCGGACTGCCCGAGTGCGGGCCCAGATCCTGGCGCACGCCATCCAGATCGAACACCTGCGACTTCATGTACACGTGCCGCCCGTCGCTGGACAGAATGTCCGGCAGCGCAACCGGCATGTTCAGGACCATCACCCGCGCCTGGATGTTCTCTCCCGTCTCCGGATCGCGCTCGTCGAGAACCGTCTCGGACAGCTTCCGCCCTGTCGCCGGATCAAGCCGGAGGAGTCGCATCCCACCGTCCAGGAACAGCGACCTCCCCGCCACGCAGTAGACCACAGCTTGCCCTGAGCCTGTCGAAGGGGCTTGCACCAGCACGCTCCCGTGCACCGGCCAGGCCGACTCGATCTGCTCGAACGCCATCACCCGCCGCTCCTCCGGCGCCGCCCGGAATCGCCACACCAGCTCCCCGTCGCCGGCCCGCAGGCAATACACCCACCCGTCCGCCGACCCGAACAGCACGAGACCCTTGTAGATCGTCGGCGGCGAATCCACCCGCCCCCCGGCCATGTAGCTCCACACGCTACTCCCGGAGTCCGCGTCCAGGGCATGTACCGTGTGCTCCTCCACGGACGCCACGAACAGCCTCCCTCCCGCAACCACCACGCTGCTCAGCTTCCCGCCCAGCTCCGTCTTCCACGCCTCTCGCAGTCCCGTGGGCACGGCCGCCTTCGTGAAGCCGCTGCGCGTCGCATCGTGCCGATACGTGGGCCACTCGTCCTGCCGTGCCGGGGCCAGCCCGCCGTATGCCCTCTCGCCATACACCCGACCGCGCTCCAGCCGCCCCGCGTCCGAACTGCCCCGCCGCCCCTTGGCCGCCGGCGCCAGCGCATTGAATCCGTACAGCTTCGACTCCGGGTAGCACGCGCAGTCGTGCATCGGCGCATAGATCAGCCCGTTGCACGGCATGATCCCATACAGGCACCCGCCTCGCACCCAGTGATGGATCTCCCAGCTCTTCTTCTGCACGTCCACGAACTCGATCCCCGTTCGCGACGGCAGCAGGTAATTATCCGTCGCCTTCGACCGGTAGCACCGATGGTGGAACCAGTACGTCTCAACATCCGGCGGGAACTCACTCTTCACCTCGCCCGTGTGCACGTCCCGACCCGTGAATATGCCCGAGTGCCTCCCGGCTGCGATCTCCCCCGACCACGCCAGCTCATCAACCACCAGCAGATCCTCCGGCGAGTTGTGCCCCGACCGCGGATGCTCCGCCGTCCACAGGATCTTCCCCGTCTCCAGCGACAGCCCCGACTGCGACCGATCGCCTCCCGAGAACAGCACCACGTCCTCGTACAGCACCAGCGTCGGCCCGAAGCTGGTCGTGATCGACGTCCGTCGCGAGACCGGATCCGAGCGCCACACGCGCTCACCGTTCCTCCGATCCAGGCACACCACGCTCTCCCCATCGTGGAACACCACCCGCTCACCGTCCGCCGCCAGCGTGAGCGGAGCCACCGGATGCTCCGCCGTCCACAGGACCCTCTCCCCGTCCGCCTCGACCGCCATGATCCGCCTGCTCTTCTCGTCCCACGGCCAATCGCGCGCCACCCGCGCCTTCTCTTCGCCCACGTTGTTCACCAGCGGCCGGAACTCGTCCCAGTCCGTCGGCGTCTCATTGACCACCAGGAAGAGAACGCCATCCGAAGCGATCACGTCCTCCGTCGCGTAGCTGCCCTCGTAGGTCCGGATCGTCTCTCCCGTCGCACCATCAATGGCCGTCAGCGGCGCATCCAGCGCCAGCGTCACGTACAGCCTATCCCCCACTGCCACCATCCGCCGCGGCAGATACGCCGGCCCGCTCTTGAACGGATAGAGCTGCGAGTGCCATTTCCCCATCGGCCGCTTCCACAGGATCGTCCCGTTGAACGCATCCCGCGCAATCACCATCCACTTCGGCGGCAACTGAACCGAAGCCGTGGACCCCTCATCGAAGATGTAGAACAGCCGCCCGCCCGATGCCACCAGCGCGCTCATGCTCCCCATGCGATCGTGGTGCCGCGACCAGCGCGGGCTCCCCACCCACTGCATCCGCCGTGGCGGCCCGACCACCGCGTCGTGGGACACCGCGTTGTTGCTCGCGTCGTGCAGGTAATGCGTCCATTCGTCTATCTCCGCGGGCCGCGGCTTCACCGTCTTCGCCCACGTGCGCCCCTTCCGCACGTACGCCACGCCCTTGGGGCACAGCACCCGCATCACCTCAGACATCTGCACCCGCCCGAGGCCCTCGGACACGACCAGGTTCGCCATGTTGTCGGCATACGGCAGCCGTCTCCCGCGCAACCGATCCACCGCCACCTTGCCGTACAGGCCCAGACCCTTGATGTGCTCCCTGGCCGCTGCGACGTTCTTGGCGTCGGCGTCCACGCCGTGCACCGAGTAGCTATCACTCGCCCGCAGCGCCGCCGTCAGCCTCCCGTCCCTGCAGCCGACATGCAGAATCAGCCCGCCCTTCACCCCGGTCGCGCTGAGGATCTCCTTGGCCAGCGCCTCCGCCGGCCCGTCCGCGCTCCACAGCACGCCCACCGCCAGCACGCACGCGGAGATCAGCATCACTACGCCCGCGAGTCGCACCCTGTTCGTCACGATCGCATCCGCCTTTCGAGAGGACCGCCCTTACACGCTCAACCACCCTCATTCGCCCGCCCACTCCGATCTCCTGCCCGCGCGACCACCGCCTCACCTCTGCTCGATCCTCACCACCACGCTGCCCTTCTGCGCCGGCTCCCGCATCCGGAAGACAACGCGATTCAGGCAGCCTCCCCAGATCCCTCTGAGCTTACCATCCGTCAGCGCAAACTCCTCCACCGACGCCTCCATCGTGTCCGCGTCGTAGACGATACTCCCGCTGCCCGAGCGCCGCCCGGCCACCATCTCCGCCTCCTGCAGACCGATCCGCCCCGAGCCCTCCATGCCAACCTCACACGGCGTCAGCAGGCTCAGCGTGATCTCCGCCACCGGCCGGGCCAGTTCGTACCTGTCCTCGATCCCGACATCCACACCGCGAGTCAGCCTCACCGTCCTCACCCAGGACTCCAGCCGCGCCGCTGGCGGATACGCCCGGGCGATATCCAGCGTCAGCTCCGCCGAGGCGTCGTCCGCCGCATAGCCCACGCCCCGCGCCGCGAACTCCATCCCCGCCTCCTGCATCACCCCATCGATCGTCGGCAGCAGGCTGTGGAACGCCGACTGCATCGTCCAGATGTCGTACCGCGTCGAGCTGAACGTCTTGGCCGTATACGTCTCCACACCCGCGTCCACAATCACCGGCCGGCCGTCCGCGTACACCACGAAGCTGCCCACGTCGTTGTGGTTGTGGCTCTCTGCGTTGTGCCCGCCCTTGGCCGCGAGGAACAGCCCCTCCGCCGTCCCTCCCTGATCACGCGCCACCATCACCTGGATCTCATCCAGCCACACATCCCGCGGCAGCGGCTGCCTCGCCTCCGCCGCTGCGCGCTCCGGGAAGTCGAACAGCCCCGGGAGCAGCCTCCCGAGGCTCGCCCGCCGGCTCGTATCCGGGTCTCGCGCCAGCCACGCCCCGAAGGCCTGGAGATCCTCATCGCCGATCCGCTTCCCGTACCCGTACACCACGGCGTCCGCCGGGTGGGTCACGGCGGGCGCATCCGCGAAGTTCACGAAGCACTCATCGCAAATCTGCACCCGGTAGATGAAGCGCCCGATCTCCTGCACCAGCGCCTCGTCGTACACATCGATCTTTCCGTCGGTGGCACTCCGCAGCAGCTCCAGACAGTCGAACAGCGACGCCCCGGCGCGCCCCCAGTACCCGGGCCCCTCGTCGCACCCGCCGTCCTTCGGATACGGGTCAATGAAGTTGTCCAGGCTTTTCATGCTCTTGACCACGGCCGCCACCCGCCGCTCCGTGTCCGGCTCCAGCAGGAGCGCCGACGTCAGCCAGTTCGAGTTGATCCACGGGTTCCAGTTGTTGACCCGGCGCCCGCCATTTCCGAACCCCATCCAGCCGAAGTCATCCCGCTCCAGAAGCGGCGTGAGAATCCGTGCATCCACCTCCCGGTGCACCCGGGGCCGGATGAGCGGCGAGATCGCATCGAGCTGCGACCCGAGCAGATACGACACCCAGCACAGCAGTGCCGACGTCTCCGCCGCGAACAGGTCCACCGTCGGCTCCGCCGTATCCGGCAGACCGCGCCCCGCCTTCTGCACCCCGATATGCGCCGGCACGCCCCAGAACGACTCCTCACAGATGGCCCAGACGCCGTTCACGATATCGTCCACGAACCGCCCCGCCCCCTCCGTGCACTCCGCCAGCGCCAGATCGCGCAGCGCCGTCCGCCTCGCGAAGCTCAGTCCCTGATACCGCTCCCGATCCCCATCCCGCACATAGTCCAGGAATCGGATGGCCGACAGCGGCGGCCATTCGAAGCCGAGCGCCTGCTCCCCGCGCTCCACGTGCGCCTCCCGCACTGCCGCCGGCAGCTCCTCCCACGCCTCACGCCTGCTGGCCGAGGGAAACGGCCGCCACGCATCGCGGGGAACGAGCATCTCTCTGATCGCATCGGAAGGGTACTTCTCAGATAGCATAACGCACTCCCATTCATTCACGGCATCACGGCAA
>JASFTE010000361.1:0-5482 GCA_050114035.1 Armatimonadota bacterium
CCCCGTTCAGCTCAGTTGTGTGTGGCCGGCTCTATTCACGGGCCTCACCGCGCAACCCTCCGAGTCCCCCAGGACTCACTCGCCTCGGAACAACAGCGCCCAGTCCTCCTCATCCGGCGTGCGATAGACCGTGCCGCCCCGTCCCTCCGCCGGGCTCCACTCCCCGGTGCGCGGGTTGTACCACCTGGCCTCGAGCCCATCGCGCAGCCGCTCGGCTCGCACCGTCACCTGGCCTCCGGCCGGGAAGTAGACGACGGCCAGGTCTCCGTCCTCGGACCGGGAGGCGCAGATCGGGTGGGGCTGTCCATCTCTCCCCGGCGACCACAGCGACGGCTCGCCATTGGCTGAGGTGGACGTCGTCCGCAAGCGCACCTCGTACGCCCCCTCGGCCTGCCCGAGGGTGAAGTTGCGCTGGCCCGGATCGGCCGAGAGGCTGACGACTCGGGCCGGGCCCGCCTGGGTGGTGTTGGCCGGCTTGACCCACGCCTCGATGGTGATGGCGCCGGACTGCTCCACCGCGCTGATGAGCTTCGTCGCCGGCTCGGCCGAGGCGATGAGCACTGGCGACTCGATGCGCAGCCCACCATCGGCGAGCCATCGCACAGCGCCGCCGTCGTCGATCGTCAGATGCAGCGGCTGCCCGGCCCCGGAGCTGTCCCGGACGACGTCGCCGCCTCGCTCGCCGAACGCGTACAGAGCGACGGCGTCAGACGTCCCACGGTCAAGGCCCGCCTCGAAGCTCTGGGCCACATCCCCCGCGGAGAGCGGGCGGGCGTACACGGCGACGCGCCGGTACTCGCCGAGCCAGGGGCGGTCCTTCGTCAGCTCGTTGGCCAGCAGCAGGCGGTAGCCATCGTCCCAGTTCGACACGTCGCCCGCGATCGTGGCCGTGGCGATCTCGGCCCCGTCCAGGTACATCGTCGCCTGCCCGGCCGCGGTCCGGGTGTAGGTGATGTGAGAGAGCGCCACGTTTGCCGCATCTCCCTGCGCCGCATCGATGAGCTCATCATCCGGCTCCAGCGTCCACCAGGGGATGGACGTGAAGAAGTCCACGATCCTCCCATATCCACGCAGCATGGTCATACTGTCGTCGCCCCTGCCGTTGACCCACCCACCGCCGGTGTCGGGCCCCCAGCCGGTGCCCGTGTCGGCGCGCTCTCCAGTCGTCTGGTAGCACCCGGCCATGTACATCTCCCAGGCCAGCCGGCGCCGGTTGTCCGCCACGCGGGCCGGCGCCTTCCGGTTGCCGCCCCACCTCGGGTAGTGGTCCTCGTACCCATACTCCTCGTTCACCTGCGGGATGATCCGACCCGTCTTGGCCTGCTCATCGCGGTGCGCCCGCAGGAAGCGATAGCCGCCCGCCTGGTCCCACCGCTGGTACATGGCGAAGTCGGCCCAGGGCGATGTGCGGAAGTGGAACGTGCCGTGTCCGTGCACGGAGGCAAGATGGTCGTACGGATCGCACTGCTTGATGAGCGCGCCCATCTTGTCCGCCCAGGCCTCGTCGCGGAAGAGCTGGTACTCGTTCGTCACGTCCCACATGACGTTGGAGAACGCCGCGAACCGGGCCACCGCGTAGCGATAGTAGCGCTGCTCATCGTCGCCGCCGGCGCCTGCCTTGCCGAAGGGATCGACCCCCGGGCGCCGCCCGTCCACGTAGATGATCACGGAGACGACCATGTCGAGCCCGCGCGCGTGCCGCAAGAGCCGCTCGTACTTCTGCCAGTGCGCCACGTTGAACCGGGTCACGTCGAAGCCGGGCTGCTCCACACTGTCGGGCCGCTCGGCCACCCACGGGTTCAGCAGGAAGCTGAACTCCTCCGTCGGGAACACGTTCTCGTACCAGGCCCGGCCATTCTGCACGCGTCCCATCAGTGCCGACCGCACCCGCGTGACCTGCAGCGAGTGCAGTCGGTCGAGGTTGCGCCGTATGTTCTCGTCGTCCCAGCCGACGAGCCAGTACGCCGTCGTGCCGTTGTAGAAGTAGTGCTCTCCGGTGCCCTCCCAGATGAAGTGCCAGGGGTACTCGGGATCCACGCGCACGAGCCCCCGGCGTCCGGCGTCACGGGCCGTGAACTCCCCCGAGTACGAGGCCTGGAACGCGCCATCCTGATACTCCACGGAGTACGTATGGCGGCGCGCCCGGGTGGGCATGAAGCGGACGCGGAACACGCTCCCGTCCGCCGCGTCGCAGAAGCCATCCACGCGCACGGCTTCCCCGCCCTCAGGCGCGAACTCGCCGGCGACGACCGCGTCGGTGAACGGATTCGCCACGTCCGGCCTCTCGACGTTCAGCACAACCTCGACGAAGTCGTAGACGTCCACCGCGGGAGCCGACTGGGAGAACTTCACGTCGGCGGGCCCGGCGAGTGCTGCGCCGGCATTTGCCGCGCCCATGCACAGAACCGTTGCCAGGTTTCCCGTACCGCTCCCGATCGGTCCCAGTCCCGACCATCTCTTCATGGGTCTCCCTCCCGGGGATCGCGACTCCTGGGCTCGCCCGTCACAGCCGGACCGGCGGCGCGATGGGCCAGGCTGCTGCGGTCCGGCGCGCCAGCCATTTCTCCACGCTTGACAGCTTCACCCCCCTGCGTCTACGCTCCATCTTGCAGGATGGGAGGCGCTGCCAGCGATGAACTTGCGCACGGCCGTGCTGCTCACCGTGGCCTTCCTCGGGACACGGTGCGCGGCCTCCGCCGCCGAGACCGGCCTGGCCGACGCCGGCCGGTCCCTCATGCCCATCGTCCTCTCGGAGCAGGCCACGGACCGGCAGAAGGAACTCGCCGCCGAGCTGGCCGAGTACCTGAAGCACATCAGCGGAGCCGAGTTCGAGGTCACGACGGGAGAAGGGAACAAGGGCATCGTCCTGGGCACGCTTGACCAGTTCCGCATGCCCAGATGGCGCAAGGCTCTCACCGTCCGCGGCCACGACGGTCTCGAGGCCTACGGCATCCGCTCCGGGCGCAAGCGGCTGTTGATCCTCGGCAGCACCGACCTCGGCCTCGACCGGGGCATCACGCGGCTCCTCGAGACTCTGGGCTGCCGCTGGTACTTCCCCAGCGCCGCCTGGCACATCGTCCCGCGGACCGACCGCGTGGCCGTCAATATCAACGTGACCGACCGTCCCGCCCTTCTCTCCCGGGTCATCTGGTGGGGCTGGGGGCACTGGGACCAGCAGGCCCGAGAAGACCACGCGCACTGGATGCGCCGCAACTGGATGGGCGAGAGCCTGAAGGTGCAATGCGGCCACGCGTGGCAGCGCATCATCTCGCAGAATAAAGACGTGTTCGCCGATCACCCGGAGTACCTCGCCCTGCGCACCGTCGAAGGCGACGAGGCCGGCGGCGCGCCTCAGAAGCAGCGCGGCGGCGAGAAGTTCTGTATCTCGGCCCCCGAGCTGGTGGAGCTCTGCCGGCAGTACGCCCTCGACTACTTCGCCAGGAGCCCGGACGCCCACATGGTCTCCCTGGAGCCCTCCGACGGCGGCGGGCACTGCGAGTGCGAGGAGTGCGCGGCCATGGGCCCCGTACCCGAGCGCGTTCACTACCTCACCAATGAGGTCGCCAAGGCCTTGCGCGAGCCGCACCCCGGCAAGTACGTGGGCACCTACGCCTACAGCGCCCACTCCGAGCCGCCGAGCTTCACCATGGAGCCCAACGTGTACGTTCAGATCACCGCGGGCTTCACCCGCGGCCGCTACACTTTCCTGGAGCTCATCGAGGAGTGGGCCAAGCACGTCAACCGGCTGGGCATCTACGAGTACCTCAACGTCTGGGCCTGGTGGCGCGACCTACCGGGGCGCCCCCGCGGCTCTGACCTGGCCTACCTGCAGGAGCGCATCCCGTACTACATCGCCCACAACGCCACCACGATGAGCTGCGAGTCGGGCTCGAACTACGGGGCCAACGGCCTCGGCTACCTGGTCGCCTCGCGGCTGATGTGGGACCCGGAGGCCGATGTGTACGCCATCTGCACGGACTTCTACGAGACGGCATTCGGCCCGGCCGCCAAGCCCATGCGGCGCTACTACGAGCGCTTCGACGGCAGCGGCAAGCCCATGGTCAGCGACCATCTCCTGGCTCTCGCCCACCAGGACGTGGCCGAGGCATCGCGGCTCGCCGCCGGCCGTCCCGACGTCCTCGCCCGCCTCGATGACGTGAAGCTGTACCTGTACTACGTGCGCCTGATGCGCGCGCTCGAGGTGAGCCCGGGCGGCGATGCGCGGCTGGCGGCCCTGTTCCCCGTGCTCAACTTCGCCTACCGCGCGCGTCACCGCTACATCGTGAACAGCCCCGCCGTGCGCGGGCGCTACGCCACGTACTACCTCCGCGGCATGGAGCAGCCCGAGGAATGGGACTACCGCACGATGCGCGGCGAGACGGCGTGGTACACGGGGGACGACTACACGCACGAGGAGATCGAGGGGCTATTTCAGGAGGGCCTCACTGAACTCAAAGCGCAGGAGTTCGACGAGCGGGAATTCTCCGATGAGCTCGTCTACGGCGACTTCGCTCCGGCGCCCGAAGGCGGCGAGGCCCGGCTCTGCTTCCAGGCCGGCGAGGCCTTCGTCATGCAAAGCCGCACCGGCGAGCCGCTGGAGTTCCGGCTGCTGACCGGCTACATCGCCCACTACCGCGACCGCCGCCCGACGGAGTGGGAGGTCTCCGACACCGGCGGCAACCGCATCGCCGGCGGAGAGCTGCCCCTGGACGGCGAGTGGCACCCAATCCGCGTGCCGGTGCCCGGGGTGGGGACGTACCATTTCCAGATCAGCGACTTCGGCGCCGGCTGGCAGATCGAGTACGCTCCGGGGAAGCCCTTCGTGTGGGCCCTGGAGAAGGGGAGACGCGCCTACAGCCTCGGCAGCCTGGATTACGTCTACTTCTATGTCCCGAGGGGAGCCCAGCAGATCGCCTACTACGTCGAGGGCAGCGCCCACACGGTGCTGGATAGCGCGGGCAACGAGGTCGCCCAGATAGAGAAGCAGGCCGGCGAGGTGATCGTGGTCCCGGTGCCGGCAGGCAGGGGCGGCCAGGCGTGGTGCCTCAAGGGCCTCAGCCGCCGGCAACTCTGGTTCTACAACTGCCCCAACTACCTCGCCGCCCACGCCGAGGGTCTTCTCGTCCCGCGGGAGCTGCTGCCCTGACCCGGCCGTCTGCGGCTATGGGCCCAAGCGGACCCACACCACACCGGACTATCCGCGGCCCAGCCGCCACCTGTACTCTCCCTCGCCCGCGGTTCGCCGCGAGCGCTTCACTGGCGTCAACTCGCGGAGGCGGATGTTGCGCCAGCGGACCTGGGCGGGCTTCTCGCCCCGGTAGCTGTGGACCTGGAGGCCGATGAAGCCCCTGGCCGTCATATCGTCGGTGAGGTCGGCGACGCGGATGCCGTTCACCCAGGTCGTGATCCACTCGCCGAGGCACACGACGCGGTAGCGGTTCCACTCGCCGTCCCTGAAGGCCGCGCGCTTCTTCTCGTCATT
>JASFTE010000362.1:0-5470 GCA_050114035.1 Armatimonadota bacterium
CGCGTGATGACACGGGCTACGGACGCGATACGGGAGACGAGCCCCGACCGCCTCATCGTCATCGACGGTCTCTCGGTCGGCCGCGAGGTCGTGCACGAGATGATACCGACGGGGGTGGCGCAGGGCATCCGCGGCTACCACCCGTCCCGCATCAGCCACTTCCGGGCGAGCTGGGTCGATCGTGAGTCGAAGTTCCGCGAGCCCACGTGGCCGCTGCTCAAACCCGACGGCTCGGTGGAGCTGGACCGGGGGGGGCTGGAGAGGTTCTACGCCCCGTGGGCCGAGGCGGCGCGCAAGGGAGTCGGCGTGCACTGCGGCGAGTGCGGCGCGTTCAACAGGACGCCGCACGATGTGTTCATGGGCTGGTTCACGGACCTGATGGACATCCTCAAGGGCCTCGGCATCGGGTATGCGCTGTGGAACCTGCGCGGGGGGTTCGGCATCCTGGACTCGGGCCGCGCGGACGTGGAGTATGAGGACTGGCACGGGCACAAGCTCGATCGGAAGCTGCTGGATATGCTGCTGAAGCACTGAGGTGGGCGCGAGCCGCCCGCCACTTGCGGCAGAGGCTCATCATGCGACCACGAATAGCGCGGACAACCGTCACGGCCACCCTCGGCCTCGCGGGCGTGTTGGCGCTCGGCCGCGCCGTGGCTCAGCCGGATCTGGAGGCGTTCCGGATCACTCCCGACTCGTTCACCGTCGGTGAGCCGGTCGTCCTGGATATGCTGTTCACCGCGCCGGCGGGCGGCATCGCTCCCGATGGCTCCATTCGGATGCCGTTGTACCTCAAGCCGTGGAACGGCCTGAGTAAGGGGCTGACGGAGGACCGTAAGGGGAACGACCTCGTCACGGCCGAGCGCAGCGACGGCGGGCGCGTCGAGGTGCTGAACGTCCTCAAGAATCCGCAGTTCGCCATCCTCTCCGATCTGAGGATCGTCATCCGCCAGACGCCGCTCGCCGCCGGGGAGACGCTGACGGTCCGCTTCGGCGACGATGCACACCGGCTCACGACGCCGAGGAAGCAGGCCAGCCTGGTGGTCGAGGCCCAGATTGACACGTCCGGAAAAGGAGGCTATCGGCCACTCCGGCACACCCGCCTCACGGTGGAGGCCGGGCCGCCCGAGACGCTTCACGTGACGGCACCCTCCTACGCCGTCGTGGGTCGGCCGGCCACGCTGGTGATCTACGCGGAGGATCGCTTCGGCAACGTGCTGCACACGTACGCCGGCGAGCTGGCCCTTTCGTGGGGCTCCGCCGGGCGCGAGCGTCGAGTCCGACATCGGATGCGGCCATGGGAGGACGTGGACCTGGCGCGCAACGAGCTGCAGCTCACGTTTGGCTCCCCAGGAATCGTGCACGTCGAGGCCGAGGACTCCGAGCTGGGGCTGCGGGCCGTCAGCAACCCGATCAAGGTGTTAACGCAGGGACCGGAGCGGCACCTCTACTGGGGAGAGCTCCACGTTCATTCGCAACTCAGCGACGGTCGGGGCGAGCTGGCGGATGTGTATCGCGAGGGCTACGCCAAGGGGCTGGATTTCATCGCCATCACGGACCACGGATTCGGGAGGGGCGACAGGGGATCGCTTTCGGAGCGACTGGCGGATGTCTGCGCAGAGGCGGCGCGCTTCCATCGTACGCGGCACTACGTCACGATACCGGCGGGCGAGACGCACTACCTGCCCCAGACGCACCAGAACCTCTACTTCGCCAAGGCCGACCCCGAGCATATGGAGGCCGTGCTGAGCCGGCTCCGCGAGGTGGATATGAAGCCCGCCCGAGGCGACGCCACGGCGGAGGCGCGGCGGGCTGCGGGTCGGCGGTACTGGGAGGCACTGGGCCGCGCGGAGGGCGAGCGCTTCCCGTTGGCCTTCCCTCACCACACCATGTGGATAGGCTTCCGGGAGTTCACCACCGCGGAGCGGCAGCGGCTCATTGAGGTCCACTCCACCCACGGCAGCTCCGAGACGCGCGATCCGGAAGAAGTGCCGGAGCGACTGCGGATGCGGCCGGGGCGGCTGGCGGGTGATCCCGGGGGGAAGTACAGCGCCAGGGAGATCCTCACCGAGGGGCATCACCTCGGGTTCGTCGGTGGTTCAGACAGTCACGACGGCCAGCCCGGGAGCAAGGCGATGACCGGGGTGCTTGCCACGGAGCTTACGCGCGAGGGGATCCTGACGGCCCTCTACGAGCGCCGCTGCTACGCGACCAGCGCCAACAGGACGGTCATCGAGTTCTCGGCGAATGGCACGCCCATGGGGCAGCGCATGGAGGCCGGGGGACAGGTGACACTGGAGGGCCTGGTCGCCGGGGACGGGACTATCGATCAGGTGGAGATAGTGGGCAACGGCCAGGTGGTGCACACATGTCCCGAGCGCCACCAGCAGGTGATCGAGTTCGAGTGGACCCCGCCGGGCACGCCGGCGGGCTACTACTACGTGAGGGCCATCCTCGACGACGAGGGCGCGGCGTGGTCGTCGCCGGTCCGCCTGGAGCCGCCCGCCGGGGCGCAGCGTGACTGACGGCTACTTCGTACGCACTACCTTCACCGACGCCGCGATCAGGTCCCACTGCGCAGCGGCGTCACTCAGAGTGACGAGCTTCTTGCCCCGGAAGCGCCCCTCCTCGTCCACGAGCAGCAGTCCCTTCGCGGCCAGGCCACTCAAGGCTGCCTGCGCCCAGTGGCCGGCGGGGACGTCGGTGAGGCGGATGGGAGGTCGTTCCGAGGCTGGTTCCACACGCACCTCCACCTGCACGCCCGTCAGGTTTCGCTCCCTCAATACTCGCCAGACGTCCGCCGGCTGTACCACCGCCTCGAGCACCGTCGAGAGCGCCCCGGCGAACTGATAGCGGGTGGTGGGCTCGCTGGGGTGGAAGGTGGCATCCGGATACCCGCCGAGCAGCCCCGCCGTGAGCACGTACTCGATGAATGGCGCTCCCGGATGGTCGGCAGGGACGTCGCGGGGCAGCACTCTGGGCCCGGCGGGCGGCGCAACGCCCTGCGCTTTGATCTGCCGGAACAGGGCATCGAATTGGGTCAGAGAAAGCTCCTGACCCACATCGCCGGCGGCCGTACGAGCGATCAGCTCTCCCGTCTCCTCGTGCAACTGCCTGGCGAGCGCGGCCATGAACCATCGTGGGATGACGTCCTCGTCTTTCCACACCTGGATAGGCTTCGATTGGCGCAGCGCGTACACGTGTCCGTCGAAGGATGCGACCAACACGGTATCGCCGACAACCACGGGCGAGGAGTGGACGTAGCTTCGCGTCTTCATGGTCCAGAGAGGCTGGGTCTGCTTCATCTGCCGGTCGAAGGCATACAGCCGCATATCCCTGCAGCCGACGAGGACGAGATCGGCCCAGATGGTGGGCGAGGAGTATACGGCGTCGGGCATCTCGAAGCGGCCCTTGACCTCGCCCGTCTTGCGGTCGATCCAGTTGAAGGTCGGCACTTCGTCGCGACGGATGTTCACAGTGCCGACGAAGACCGTGTCCTCATCCGCCGTCGGCGAGGAATGCACCCAGCCCGAGAGCTGGCAGCGCCAGTTGAGCGCGCCGTCGGCGAGCTTGACGGAGTAGAGGGCGCCGTCGAAGGAGCCTACGAGGACGTCCTCGCCCGCCACGGTGGGAGACGAGTCAACCGCGGCGCCCGTCTCCACCGACCACTTCTCCTCGCCCGTCCTGGCATCGGTGGCGTAGAGGTTGCGGTCACCGGAGCCGATGAGAACCAGGCCGTCGGCCAGAGCCGGGGAGCTGCTGATCTCGCCGCCGGTCTGGAACTGCCACAACAGATCGCCCGTGTCGGCGTCGAGGGCGTACAGGCTGCCGTTGCGGGAGCCAACGAACAAGGCGCCGTCGCTGACCACCGGGGACGAGGTGATCAGCCCATGCAAGCCCTTCTCCCACTCCTTGCTCAGGCTGAGCCGGTCGAGGGCGACGACGTGCCCCGTCGCCGCGATGACGTAGACGTAGTCACCGGCAACGGCCGGCGAGGTCCACCAGGAGCTGCCGAGGGAGTATGAGCCGAACTCCTCCCCGTTCTCAACGCTGAGAACATGGAGCCCCTTCTTATCCGTCGTTATGTAGACCCTTCCCTCAACTACCGCCGGCGACGCGAAGGTGCGGCCCACACGACGCATCCACGCGACGTACGTGTAGGGGAGCGTGTCGGGCAGACGCTGGGTGGTCGCCTGCCGCCGGACCGTGCGCCGGAACGCCGGCCACAGCCACGCCTCGGCAGCAGGGACGGAGATGTCGGTGGTGGGCGGCCTGGCGGCGGGGACCACACTGTCGGGCAGACTGCGCTGCAGCCACTCGTAGAGCTGCCCTTGCTCGCCGGGGCTGCGCACGGCGATGATCTTGCGGTCGGGGCCGATGAGGTATGTCCACGGCGTGGTGATGTCCTGGTCGGTGTACGCGGCGGACTCGGGCCGGAAGGTGCGGTACAGCCCGGGGCGCGGGAAGGTGGGCTCGTAGAGGATGGGTGTGTCGCCCCAGATGCTTGTGGGGCTCTCCTCCAGGAGAGTGGCCGTGTCCCGTCGGCCCTTCTCGCCGAGGGGCACCACCGCAACCGGGTCACACGGGTACGGAACGGTGTGCGCAGCCCGCTGCAGGGCGGACAGCTCGTCCACGAAGTCCCTCTTTGCCCGGCCTCGCCGCGGCCCCCGGGGTGAACAGAAGTGCAGGATGACGACTCCATCCGGTCGGAGACGGTCCTCGAGCGTGGGCGCCCGGTGGGCTATGGGCGCACGCCTCGGTCTGGGATCGTAGGCCGTTGTGATGGGCACAAGGGGGATCTTACTGCAATCGGGGACAGCGTCGCCGGCCTGCAGGCCCTGCGCCGACGACGGCGTGGCCAACGTCAGCGACAGCAGCAGCACCAGAGGCAAGGGCCACACACGGCGCACGGGGACCACCTCGCTCGCAGATCGAATCGATCCAGCCAGATCACTGCCATGCTACTGCTTCAGACCAAGGAGAACCGCGTTTGTCTTGGGCATCCCGACGGGGGCCACTGGCCAGGGGAAGTGGATGGCGACAGACAGGAGCGACACCTCGGAAGTGACGGGTGTCGCCATCAGGCCGGCGTGCGGTCCGCCGCGGCGGCGGAGCGTGGGTGTGGCTACTTCCACACGACGTCTCCCTCGTAGCTGGACACCACGATGATGTGGTACGGCGCCTCGGCCTCCGCGTCGTCGTCGCCGCGCGCGACGCGGACGTGCAGGCCATCATCCTCCTCCCACACGTCCTCGATCTTCACCGTGCGGCCGCGCCAGTTCTCGCCCGCGAAGGCCACAAGGGCCATGTCGCGCTCGAAGTCGACGGACGGCGGCGCGGCAGCATCCTCGGCCTTCGCCACCAGCGCCCACACGCGCTCCCACTCGGCCTGCGTGCGCACGACGAGCCCGTCGCGCTTCGTCTGGTCGCACGTCGCGCCACGCCATTCCTTCCTGACCAGGTACGGCCGCTC
>JASFTE010000363.1:0-5463 GCA_050114035.1 Armatimonadota bacterium
AAGTCCAGTCTCCTGAAGATGCTGTACCGCGAGGTCCTGCCTACGTCTGGCCGGGTGATGGTGGCCGGTCGCGACGTGGCGCGTGTGCAGCAGGCGCAGGTGCCGCGGCTGCGCCGGCAGATGGGCGTGATCTTCCAGGACTACCGGCTGCTGCCCGAGAAGACGGTGGCGGAGAACGTGGCCTTCGCCCTCGAGGTGCTGGGGACGCGCCGTCGCACGAAAATCCGGAAGGTCCGCATCGCTGTGGAGCTGGTAGGGCTGTGGCACAAGGCGGACTCGATGCCCGACGAGCTGTCGGGAGGCGAGCAGCAGCGGGTGTGCATCGCCCGGGCACTGGTGAACAGCCCCCCGCTGCTTCTGGCGGACGAGCCCACCGGCAACCTGGACCCGGACACGTCGCTGGAGATCGTGAAGCTGCTGGAGGCGATCAACCGGCGCGGCACGACCGTCGTCATGGCGACGCACGACCAGCGGACCGTTGACTCGGTGCAGAAACGCGTCGTCGGGCTGGCCAACGGCACGGTCGTGCGGGACGCGGCGCGAGGCGCATACGACGATGGGGCTTGAGACCTTGGGCTTCCTGAGCAGAGAGACATGGATAGGCGCCCGGCGCCATCCGCTGATGAGCATCGCCTCCACCGTCAACGTGGGCGTGTCGCTCACGATCCTGGCCGTGGGCGCCCTGGCGGTCTTGAACGTCGGCCACATCGCCGACCAACTGCTGGAGAAGGGACAGATCGGAGTCTTCCTCGCAGATGGCGGAGACCGGGAGAACATCGAGGCCAGGATACTCGGTGACGAGCGAGTGGAGGCCACGGAGTTCGTGCCCAAGAGCGAGGGCCTCCGACGGATGGAGAGCGTGTACGAGATGCCCCTGGTGGGCCTTATCGAGCGCAATCCCATCCCGGACAAGATCGTGGTCTCGCTGCGCCGGCCGGACCAGATCGCCAACGTAGCCGCCGATATCGAGAACCTGGAGGGCGTGGAGAACGTCAATTACGGAGGGAGGGCGCAGGATCGGGTCATCGCCACGAGCCGAGCGCTCAAGTGGGGCACGCTGGTGGTGGGCGTGCTACTGATCCTCGGCACCTTCCTCATCATCCAGAGCACCGTTCGCCTCACGGTGCACGCGCGGCGCCGGGAGATACGGATCATGCAGCTCGTCGGGGCCACGGATTGGTTTGTCAGGATACCGTTCATACTCGAGGGTGTGCTGTATGGGGTGGCCGGCGCGGCGCTAGCCTCCGTGACCGTCCTGGTTGCCTACTTCTGGGCACAGGACTACGTGGAGCACCACCTCACATTCGTCCCGATGCTGTACAGCAGCGGGCTGTTCGTTACCGTAACCGTCGCGCTGATCGTCGCGGGCTGTGTCTTCGGCGGCCTCAGCAGCCTCATCTCCATGCGGCGGTACCTGCGCGAGGCATAGGGTGACAGTCGTGACTGCACGAGGCGCACGAATCGGTCGAGTCGCACTCACCGCAGGCCTGCTCCTGGCCATGTGGCTGATCGAGGGCAGCGGCACTCCGGTGGGCGGCCAATCGGAGGCACAGCTCCGGAAGAAGCAGGCGCAGATCAGCTACGAGAAGCGCCAGAAGCAGCGGCAGCTTCGCATCACCAAGGAGCAGCAGCGACAGCTCGTGGTCAAGCTGAACTCGGCCAGAGCGGAGTTGAACATGGCCCAGCACCGGCTCCGCGCCGCACAGCAGAAGCTCGAGGACACGCGCGGGAGGCTGCGCGCGGTGAAGGCCGAACACACTGCTGCCAAGGAGGAGTACGACCAGGAAAGCACCGCCTTCGGCGACCGGCTGCGGGCGCTCTACGAGAACGGGACGAACAGCTATCTCGCCGTGGTCCTGGAGTCTGAGAGCTTCTCGGACTTCAGCGCCCGCACATATCTGACGCAGCTCGTGGTCGAGAGCGATGTGGAGATCGTGCGCCGGATTCAGGCGCAGAAGAACGCGCTGGCGCGCCAGCAGCAGGCGCTGGAGCTGCAGGAGCACGCCGAGGCCCGATACCGCACTGAGGTGCAGAGGGAGACCGTCGCCGTCCAGCAGTACACCCAGCGAGTGCGGTCCACCAAGGCCGGCGTGGACGGCCACCGGACGCGGCTGGAGATACAGTTCGCGGAGCTCGATGCCACAGAGAAGAACATCACTGTGATGCTGCGTCGGTTCCAGAGCCGCGGCATCCGCTACACGGGCCCGAGCCGCTGGACCAGCCAGTACTACATGCCAGTTCGCGGCGGCCGGGTCGGCAGCGGATTCGGCAATCGCTACCACCCGATTCTGCACAAGTGGCGCATGCACAAGGGCATTGACATCAGCCATCCCAACGGCACGGGCACACCCATCCACGCCGCGGCCGATGGCCTCGTCACCTTCGCCGGGGCGCTGCGGGGCTATGGTAACACGATCATGATTGACCACGGAGGGCAGATCTCTACTCTCTACGCTCATTGCCGGCGCGGCAAGCCCTTCGCCGTAGGGCGAGGCGCCGTGGTCAAGCGCGGGCAGGTCATCGCATACATGGGGAGCACCGGGCTGAGCACGGGACCGCACGTGCACTTCGAGGTGCGTCGGCGCGGCGTCGCCGTCAACCCGGCGCGATAGCGCCTCACTGGCGGCGCGCGGGCCGCGCAGTGTGGCGGGAACAGAGGCTGCGCTCCGGGTGTCTTACACTGTGACAGAACGCCCGTAGGGCAGCCGCGCCATTGCGAACGGAAAGAGGCAACACCTGACATGACAAGTCGACGCCGACGCATTGCGTTTGTCGCGGGAGCAACAGTGATCTTCCTCGCCGGCCTGGGCGCCGGCCTGGGCGTGACGGCGCTGCAGGACGCCCTCGAGGGCGAGCACGGGCTCGTCCTGGCCGCGCGCGTTGCCCAGCTCTTTCCGCAGGTCATTGACATCCAGGGCGACAACGGCATCCCATCGGCAGCGGACCTCAAGCCGCTGAGCACGTACTGGGAAGTGCGCGAGCAGGTGAAGCAGAACTTCGTGCACGCGCTCGACGAGGAGGAGGAGAAGCAGCTCACGTACGGCGCGGTGCGCGGCATGCTGGCGGCGCTAAAGGACCCCTACACGCGCTTCATGGCCCCGGACGAGTACGGCGACTTCCAGAGCGAGACCAAGGGCCAATTCGACGGCATCGGCGCCGTCCTCAAGCCCGAGCTAGACGAGAAGACCGGGGCGATGAAGATCATCGTGCTCACGCTGATCGAGGGTGGCCCCGCGGCCGATACCGATCTGAAGCCGGGCGATCAGATAGTGGCAGTTGACGGCGAGTCCGTTGCCAAGCTCAACATTGCTCAGGTGGCAAAGCGCATCCGGGGCAAGCGGGGCACAGAAGTCGTGATAACCGTGCTGCGCGAGGGGCAGGAGGAGCCGCTGGACATATCTGTGACGCGGGCCCGCGTCAACATCCCCTGGGGCGAGTACCGCATGCTGGAGGGCGACATAGGCTACATCTGGCTGAAACAGTTCGATCGCCAGGCAGAGGAGAGGATGCGCCAAGCTGTCGAGGAGCTGCAGAAACAGGGGATGCGAGGGCTGGTTCTGGACCTCACGGGCAACCACGGCGGCCTGCTGGACATGGCGATCAAGGTGGCGAGCATCTTCGTCGGCGGCGACAGCATCGTATGGATCGAGGAGCGCGGCCGCGAGGCACGCCCGCTTCCGGCCGACGGCGAGCCAATCGGCACGGATCTGCCCATGGTAGTGCTCATCTCTGCCACCAGCGCCAGCGCTGCGGAGATCCTCGCGGGGGCCATACAGGATCTGGATCGAGGCACCATCGTGGGGCAGAAGAGCTTCGGCAAGGCGAAGGTGCAGACGGTCATCCCCCTGAACGACGGCTCCGCCCTGGCCATCACCACGGCCAACTACCTCACGCCGGGCAAGCACTCGGTGGACCCGGACGGCATTACTCCGGACGAGACTATTCCCTTGCCGGACGAAGTCGAGGACCCGATGGAGCTGCACGACCAGCAGCTCGAGGCTGCCATCGGCATTATGGAGCGCAAGCTGGCCACCGTGGCAGGCCCTCCCTCGGCTCCCGCCGAGGCCGGAGAGTAACACCATTGCGGGGAGCCCCCGCCGCACGTGTCGCCCACAACGATCGCCGGTGCATCCGCCGGACCGGCCGGCCCACCGGTTGCAGGGCATCGGCGGTCTGCCCGCGAATAGCCCTATGCCCTTCGCCGGCTATGTGGGGCGTTCTCACCAGCGTGCCCTGAACCCATCGGCCCGTGATGCTGTGAGCCGTCCTGGAAGGTGAGCCTGGATGCGCACGGATGCTTCTGACCGCAAGCTGCGCCGGTCGATCCGCATGATGCGGGCGTGGCGAGCCATCGGTCTCATGGGCTGGCTGTTCTTTCTCTGCAGCCTTGCCTACATCAGCTTCCCCGGCCGTCCCAATCAGGCACGGGCCATCACGGTGAACGGCGAGCCGGTGCTCTGGGTCAAGGATGAGCGGGCGGCCGAGAGTGTGCTCACGACGGTGCTCGAGCGCAAGGGTGGCAAGCAGTTCGACGCGACGGTGGTGCACGAGAGCGTGCCATTGCCCGAAGGCGGGAAGATACTGAGCCAACGCGAGGCGATGGCCCAGCTCATGGAGCAGCTCCCGGTCCTCGTTGTGGGCTGGAAGATCGTCCTCGAGGGCGAAGACATCGTGGCGATGGACACGAGAGAGCACGCCGAGAAGGTGCTGGCGGAGCTCAAGGCGCGCTGGGGGACGCTGAAAGACGGCGAGCAGATCATCACACAGGAGCTCAAACCCGTGCCCGTGCTGCGGGAGACGACGGTGCCCCCCGGCGAGCTCGATACCGATGTGCAGCAGGCGGCCGAGAAGCTGCAGAGCAGCGACCCGGAACGGGTCACGTACGTCGTGCAGCCCGGGGACAACCCATCTCTCGTTGCCCATAAGTTCGGGGTGGGTCTCAGCGCCCTCGTCGCCCAGAACCCGACGCTGAAGCAGGTCATAGAGGGCGACCGCTGGCTGCGTCCTGGTGAGAAGCTGACGGTGAGGAAGCAGCGCAGAGGCGTCAAAGTCATCACGGTGAAGCAGTATGAAGAGGAACGCGAGACCGAACTGGAGCCGCTCGTCCGGCGCGTGCCCAACCTACCCCGGGGGGAGGAGCGCCTGGACCGCGAGGGCACGCCCCGGCGTGAGGCAGTCACAGTTACCGTCACGCTCGAGAACGACACAGAGGTGGGCCGGAAGGAGGATCGCCGCCTGATCGCCAAGGGAGAGCGGCCCATCAAGCTCGTTGGCACGGGACGGTAGGAGCACGGACAGCTTGGACATCCTGCAGCATCTGCGGAGCGAAGCCGATAGAGTCAATGCGCATCTCGATGAGCTGCTGCCCCGGGGCGAGGGTCTGGCAGCCACCGTCATCGAGGCCATGCGCTACAGCACGCAGGCCGGCGGCAAGCGCGTCCGGGGCGCTATGGTCCGGGCAGC
>JASFTE010000364.1:0-5452 GCA_050114035.1 Armatimonadota bacterium
CCGGCCCCTAGTTTCCCTGCTTTGCGTTGTAGGTGATGCCGATCCACTGGGTGCGGGTGGCGTTGGGGACGGTGTTGCCCTGCCAGAGGCGGTAGCCGACGCCGAGCTTCTTCGTGGCCCGATAGTCCACGGCCAGATCCCACGACCACCGTAGGCGATCGCCCCGCACGCGAACGTCGCCGACGGTCCCAAACTCGCCCTTGGGCCCGGTGCGGAACTTCCACCTGCCGAGTTCCCGCTCGTAGCCGAACTGGCCGCCGACGTCGCCGACCCAGTCCTCGCCGCTCTTTCGGATGTCCTTGCTGAAGCCCGCCGTCAGCTCGATGAAACCGTACTTCCGCTTCTGCCGGTACCCGGCGGCGAGGAGTGTGTGGATGCTGTCGAAGTCGTGGCCGCCCTCGGTCTGGCCAAGGTAGACGGAGTACCACTTCCGCGGGACCTTGCCATAGTCCGCATCAAGCGACCGGAAGGCCAGCCGAAGCCGATCCAGCTTCCTGCTGCCGCTCTTGGAGAAGTCCGAGTCGGTCGTGATGGTGAGCGAGCGGTGCTTGCCCGGCTTGATCCACTGGCCGTCGAGGTTCCACGCCACCGTCCAGGCGCTGCTGTCGTCGCTCTTGGTCTCGCTGGCGCTGAGCAGGGCGTTGAGCTTCTGGGTGCTGAGGTCGGCGTGGACGGCGCACGTCGTAAGTGTGCATGCGACGATGATGGGGGTGCAGGATCGGCACGTGGTGAATGGGTTCATGGTCCCGGGTCCTACGAGGTGACCTATCGCGGGATACTGTGATTCGCGCGACTCTTTCTCCGTGGGCGGGAGCGAGGCCTCTACCGACTCACCCAGATTGGACTCCCCCATGCCTTGTGGTCGTCGGCCTGTGTGACGCGGACGTAGTAGAGGGCGAAGTGCGCGTCGCCGAAGGGTGTGCTCGCGATGAGGTGCGCGCTGAGGTCGTCGGCGTCGCTCCACTCGAGATCGGCGCAGCGCTCGCGGGGCTCGACGGAGTGGACGACTTCGCAGTTGCGGAGGACCTCGACCCGGGCGAGTCGGTCGCAGCCGGCCACGCTGATGCGCAGCGTGCGGGGGCCGTTGGGCACGCGCCCCTCCTGGCCCATGCGGAGGACTTCCCCGTCAGCCTCCAGCTCGTAGTCCAGCAGGATGCGCGGCCCGGTGGTGGCGTAGCAGCGGCGGGCGACGATTGCGTCGAAGATGGCGCGCCGCGTCAGCTCGGCGGCGTACACGGCTGCCAGGCCGATGCCCTCATTCAGGTTGTGCGGGCCATGGCCGGGCTGGCCCACGTGGGTATCGGTTCCGCCGACGAAGCCGAAGCGATGACCCAGGAGCAGGGCCGCCTGGACTGAATGGGGGCCGCCCTCCTCCGAGATGCCCCACTGGGAGCAGATCTCGACGACGGGCTGCATGGCGTCGTTGCGGTACTCCCAGTTCGCGCCGCCCATGAACTTCGGGTGGTGCGGGATGGTGATGGCCTCGATGTCCTCGAGGGCCCTCCACAGCTCCGTGGGGCGAACGCCGCTGGGGACCCACTCGCCCCTGGGGATGACCGTGTCGCGCGGCGCGCGGCGGAGCGGGGAGCCGTGGAACGGGATGTCGTCGCCGGGGACGTAGATGTTGCGGTGGCCGCCGTCGCCGCTCCACTCGAGCCCCTGCATGACGACGAAGCCGCCCTCGTCGTTGTACCGATTGCCCACCTCCACGACCCGCTCCCGCCACTTGTCGCCATCCAGCGGCGTCCGGTACTCGTACCCGGCCCAGGCGCAGAAGTCGAGCGCCTCCGCGTCCCGAGCCCAGGCGTAGTAGTCGTCCATGGTGCCGACCCCCTGGCCGATGTAGTTCTGGCCGTGGAGGTCGCCGAAGTACGCGCGCTCGCCGCCGAGGCGGCACGGGTTGCCGCGGCAGAGCATGGCGTTGTCTCGGTCGAGGGCCGTGAGATATACGACTCCGTCGGCGTCGGGCATGCGCACCGAGACCCGCGTGGCCGCGAACTGCGCGTCGTCGAAGTGGACGGGCCCGGCGAGGGTGGCCCGGCACGCCTCATCCCGGACGTCCACAGTGGCCGAATACCCGGACGCCGGATTCAGGCTCTTCAGATCGACGGCGGAGACGTACGCCTCGATCGCCTCGCCCGGCTGTGCCGCCGACGGGATCACCAGCCGGAGCATCTCGGCCTGGTTTCCGATTACGTCCACGCTGGGATGGTCCGAAACGGGGCGGTAGTCATCGTCGCCGTTCAGGTCCACGAACGTGTGGAAGATGGCCTTCTGGGCGTGCATCTGGGCGCGCAGCTCCGAGCCGTCGTCGCTCCCGAGTTGGATCTCGATCTCCGCGCCGGGAGCCACCTCGCCCGACACGATCGCGACATCGATGATGTGCGAGTACGATGCGTAGTTCACGGCGTAGTCGCACTCCACGCCCTCGGGCGTCTCCATGAGGACGTGGCATCCGTAGCCGGGCTTGATGTCCTCCGGGCGGGCGACGTGCAGGACCGTCGGGTGGATCCGGACCGGTCGGCCCAGGTGGAGCTGCCAGTGGGAGGAGAGCTCCAGCGTCACGTGCGCGCCGCGGCGCAGCGTGTGTTCGGGGAAGGCGAGAGAGACCCGCCATACGCCCGGCTGGCCGGCCCTGGCCAGGGCCGGAGTGACGGACGCGTGAACCGGTACTGGCTCCTTGTCGTACGCGTCGCAGAGGAAGCGCCACCAGTGCCGGTCAAGCTCCTTGGTGTCATCCCAGCGCTTGGCGTGGGGTGCGTCGCGCGAGTCGCTCATTGCCGTCTCCTTCGGCGCTCTGTGGGCGCGCGGGCGGAAGTCGTCCCGCGTGGGTTCGGCGAGGGGGGCGAAGCTCCCTGCCTTAGCCGGGGAGTTGGGAGAGATCACGTCGGTTGGTTGCTTGACAAACGCGGGGCGCGAGCATACAAGGGTAACAGAGGAACTGGCGCGGTGTCTCGCCCGCCGCGTGAGCACGCACAGAGGGACGCGTTCAATGCGCGAAGTGTACCTGGATCATGCGGCGACGACGCCCGTGGACCCTCGGGTGCTCGAGGAGATGCTGCCCTTCTTCTCGGAGCGCTTCGGCAACGCCTCCAGCGTGCATGGGCCCGGGCGGGTGGCACGGGAGGCCGTTGATGTGGCCCGCGAGCGCGTGGCGGCCCTCATCGGCGCCGGTCCGGACGAGATCGTCTTCACCGGCGGCGGCACCGAGGCGGACAACTTCGCGCTGCTGGGCTGCATGGCGGCGCTCAGCGGCCGCCGCGAGCACCTGGTCACGACGGCCATCGAACACCACGCCGTGCTCGAGAGCGCCCACCACCTCGAGCGGCAAGGCAAGCGCGCTACCCTCGTGCCCGTGGATGGGTGCGGCCGGGTGGCTCCCGAGGCGATAGAGGAGGCGCTGTGCGACGACACGGCCCTCGTGTCAGTGATGCTGGCCAACAACGAGGTCGGCGCACTGCAGCCCGTGCGAGAGATCGCCGCGATAGCGCGCGAGCGCGGCGCCGTCGTGCACACGGACGCCGTGCAGGCCGTGGGCCACATTCCGGTGGACGTGGACCAGCTCGGCATTGACATGCTGTCCATGTCGGCGCACAAGACCTACGGGCCCAAGGGCGCCGGCGCGCTTTATATCCGACGGGGCACGCGGATGCACGCCATCATGCACGGCGGCGAGCAGGAGCATCGGCGGCGGGCGGGGACCGAGAACGTCGCCGGGATCGTGGGGATGGGAAGGGCATGCGAGCTCGCCGGGGAGCTGATGCCGGCGGAGGCGGAGCGGTTAGCGGCGCTCCGCGACCGGCTCGCGGCGGGAATCCAGGAGACGATCAGCGACGCCATCTACTGCGGCCACCCCGGCGAGCGTCTGCCGAACAACGCGCACTTTTGCTTCCCCGGCGCCAACGGGGAGGCGCTGCTGATCCGGCTCGACGGGAGGGGCATCTACGTCTCCTCGGGCTCGGCATGCTCGTCGGCGTCGCTCCAGCCATCCCACGTCCTGGCGGCTATGGGCATTGAGCTGGCACTGGCCTACACATCCGTGCGCTTCAGCCTTGGCCGGGAGACGGCCGAGAAGGACATCGGTTACGCTCTGGCGGAACTGCCGCGAGCCGTCGAACAGACCCGAGCGGCGGCGAAGGTGGAGTTGTAGTACACCGTCACCGGGGGGAAGGTGCAGAATGCCATCACGATCGCGTGGGAAGGTCGCCGTCGCCATGAGCGGCGGCGTTGACAGCTCGGCGGCCGCAGCGCTGCTGCGGGAGCAGGGCTACGACGTCGTCGGGGTCACGATGCAGATCTGGCCTCCGAGCAAGGGCGGGGCGCCGGAGCAGCAGTTCGGCGGGTGCTGCTCGGTGGAGGCGGTCGAGGGTGCGCGCCGTGTGGCGAGGCGCCTCGGCATGCCGCACTACGTGCTGAATCTTCGCAACGTGTTCCGCAGAGCCGTCATAGAGGACTTCGTCGGGGAGTACCTTGGCGGGCGGACGCCCAATCCGTGCATTCGCTGCAACCAGCACGTGAAGTTCGTGGCGCTGCTGCGGCAGGCGATGTCGTTCGGCGCCGAGTGCATCGCCACGGGGCACTATGCCAGGATCGAGCGACGCGGCGAGGACGACCGTTGGGTCCTGCTCAAGGGGGTCGATGGGCAGAAGGACCAGTCGTACGTGCTGTACACGATGACACAGGAGCAGCTCGGGCGGACCCTGTTCCCGCTCGGCGAGCACACGAAGGATGAGGTGCGCCAGATCGCCAGGGAGCTGAAGCTGCCCGTGGCAGAGAAGCCGGAGAGTCAGGAGATATGCTTCGTCCCGGACGATGACTACGCGGGCTTCGTGGCGGCAGCCGTCCCCGGAGCGCTGCAGCCCGGTCCGATCGTGGACACCAAGGGCAAGACGCTGGGGCGGCACACAGGCATCGCGAACTTCACCATCGGGCAGCGCAGGGGGCTGGGAATCGCTGCGCCGGATCGGCTGTACGTGGTGGCCATTGATGCCCGGCGCAACACCGTCGTGGTGGGCGATGATGCGGAGGCGCACACGGAATCGTGCTCGGTGGGCGACCTGAACTGGGTGGCGGTGGATGCTCCGACGCAGCCGCTCGTGGCCGCGGTGAAGGTGCGGTACTCAGCCGACCCGGCGGCCGGGACCGTGCGTGTGGCCGACGGACGGGCCCAGGTGGATTTCGTGGAGCCGGAACGGGGCGTGGCGCCCGGGCAGGCGGCGGTATTCTACGACGACGACGTTGTGCTGGGCGGGGGGACGATCGTGGGGGAATGACCGCGGTCGGTGGCAACGGGGGGCGTCAGAAACGGCGTGTGCGACTGATTCCGGGGGCCTGGGCCGGTTCGCTTGACAGTGCCGGGGACGGGAACTATCATCGCCGTGGCGCCGGTTGGAATGACTGGCCGTGGGTCCCTCGGCCACGACGGACTGGAATACTGCCGTGAGGGAAGTAG
>JASFTE010000365.1:0-5447 GCA_050114035.1 Armatimonadota bacterium
CCGGCGCGGATGCGGGACCACTTCTCGTCCGGATCGTGGATGAGCATCGTGCTGTGGGCGATGGTGCGCAGGTGGTAGTTGACGTCGTGGCTGGAGCCGAAGGAGGCGTAGTGCCCGCCGTCGCCGGCGAGCTCCTCGTGCTTGTAGATGACGAAGTGCCCGAGGTCGAGGTGCTGGTGCGCCGTGAAGCGGTCGCCGCACTTGAAGAAGAAGTACGTGGCGTCGTCGTCCCACGAGCTGCGGGCGTAGACGAAGCCGGCCCCGGGGCTGAAGTGTGAGAGCTTGAACTTCGCCAGATCGCCCTCGGTGACGGTGGTATCGCTCCAGAGGAAGTCCTTGTACGCGTAGACGCCGACGCTGGAGCGGGGAGTGGTCTGGTTGAAGGCGTGGACTGCCTGGTGCGCCGGATCGTCGCGGAGGTAGTTGACCAGGATGCGCCGGGCGCTCAAGGCCTTGTCGCGGACTCCGCCGAACACGCGCCCGCCGCCGTCGCCCATGGGAACGGACCTGCGGGAGCCGTACTCGCGGATGCCGGGGTAGGCCTCGAACATGCTGGCGATGGCGCGGCTGCGGAAGAACTTCGGGGCCATGGCGTAGTAATCCACGCCCTCGCACAGCCGGGCGGCCTCGCAGAAGAACAGCCACTCGTACAGCCAGTAGTGGATGTAGTAGCCCTCGGCCCAGCCGCCGCCGTCTCCGGCGAGCTCGAGGGCGGGCGCGGCGCGGGTGCGCCAGTCCTCCTCGAGCGTCGCCAGGATCTCGGGCGCGCGGGGGTTCTCGTAGTAGGTGGCGTAGGAGGCCAGGCCGTAGCCCCAGTGCTTGTAGCTGTACCAGGCGTTGTGGAAGACGTGGGTCTCGGAGCGGACGTTGGCGTCCACGGTCTCGTTCATGTACTTGTGGAAGCGCGCGCGCTCATCGGCGGTCCAGTACTCGTGGCACAGGTCGTAGACGATGGCGCACAGGGCCATGTCGGAGCCGAAGCGGACGTGTCCCTTCTTGATGGGGCCCTCGATGTACTTCATTGCCAGGTCCACGGCCTGCCGGCTGAGGGCCTGGTCGCGCTCGATGGCGCACACCAGGGACAGGGAGACCATCTTGGCGTGGTCGTCGGCCTTCTGCTCCCGGGCCACGCGCACGACGCGCTGGTATGCGTCCTGGCGCTCCCGGGCGAGCTTCTGCAGGCGCTCGCGGGATCCGAGCAGGCGCGGGTGCTCCCTCGGGATCGCGCGCTCGCCGGGGTCGGCGGCGAGGCATAGGAGGGGGCCTCCCCAGCAGAGGAGCAGGAGGCACACGGACGCTATCGCCAAACGAGAAGAGCTGCCACTCATAGGTCATCCCTCCGCACGGTCAGCATCATCTCATCCCGCCACGACGGTCCACGGATAGTCGATGGGAATGTACTTCGCCGGAACGTCCGGGAACTGCTGGGACAGGTAGTCGGCCATGGCCGCCATGCCAGGATACTCGGCGACGCCGTGGTGGACGATGAGCAGCGGCACCCCGAGGTCCGCGGCCCAATGGCCGCCCTGCGTCCAGCTCATGCCGTCGTCGGTGGCGAGGAGGACGTCCGGGTTGAGCTCGGCCATGACGGGGAAGCGGGTGATGGCGCCGGTGCCGACGGCCAGGCGGCTGACGCGCTTCTCCGGGTCGCCGAAGATGCTTACGCTCTCCTGCCCGATCTCGCGCACGCGCTCGAAGACGGCCGCAGCCAACTCGCGCACGGTGAGATCGCCCACGAGGCAGATCTTGTAGAAGCTCTCCAGGGCTCGCGGCTCGGTCTCGAAGCCAAGGAACTCAGCCCAGGCGTCCGGGATGCCGTAGTCGGGCATGCGGTCCCACACGTCATGGCAGCGCATGGCGACCATGCCGTGCCCCTCGAGCAGCGCGCGCTTCTCGTCGGCCATCCGCTCGACGGATTCGTCGCCGAGGCGATCGTAGAAGATGCCCTCGTGGCTGATGAAGAGGTTGAGGCCCGCGTCGGCCGCGCGCCGGATGGCCTCGTTGGTGGCGATCCAGGCGGTGGCGATGCCCGTGACCTCGGTCTCCGGGTCGCCGTGGAGGATGTGGTCGCAGGTGCGGTCCCAGTTGACCCACGTGCCGACGGATTGGAAGTGTTCGTAGACGTCTTTGGCTTGCATTGTGTGCCTCCTTTGAAAACTAGGGACAGGCACCGATTTCTCGGCCCGACCCAGGGCGCGTGCACACCGAGTGCTCCTGATGGAGAAATCGGTGCCTGTCCCTAGTTTTCAACGTTCGTTCCAGATGAGGCCCAGGTCGAGGTCGGGCTTGTTATTGGCGGCCCATAGGTCGAGCAGCTCCATGGCGAGGGTGTCGCCGCGGGTGATGGCCTCGTAGTGATCGTGGCGGGAGCTGGCGCGGGGCAGCGGGCCGTCCTTGAAGAAGACGTCCGCCGCCGTCTTGCCGAAGGCGTCGGCGCGGTCGAGGTACTTCTGCTCGCCGGTGAGCCGGTACGCGCCGAGCATCACGGCGATGGCCTCGGCGAGGGCGCCGGGGTACAGAGTGATCGACATGTCGGGGTCGCTCGTCAGGTACCGCTGCGCCGTCGCGAGGAATAGCTCGCGGTAGCCGTCCAGCCGGACCTGCTGGTAGCGAAGCAGGCACTGCAGGGCGATGGCGGCGTCGGTGCTGATGCCGTAGCCGGTGGCCCAGGTGTTGGTGAAGGGATACCATCGCTGGCCGGGCCCGGGCTTGGTCTCGAGGTCTTTCGCGCGCACGTCGCCGGGCTCGAGGGTCGCGGTGATGGCCGAGGCGACGAAGCCCTTGCCGGCGGGGCTGAGATCGTGCGGGATCTTCAGGAACACCTCGTCGGTCCGCGAGGCACAGGCGCGCATCTTGGTGGCCAGCTCCGGGGTGACCTTCCCGGCGCCGTCCCAGAGGTCGATGGCCAGCGACAGGTTGCTCTGGGGCCAGACGAGGTGGGGGATCTGGGTCTGGGAGGGGATGACGCTGGATTCCTCGTGCCGCCGGCCCTCGAAGCCAGCGACAAGCACGTCGATGGCCTTGAGGAGCGCGGGATCCCTCGAGCGCTCGTAGGCCGCCGCCCAGGTGGCGATGTAGAAGCCGCCGTGGCGCGGAAACTCCTTCCCCTTGCTGGGCCCGTGCTTTGCGTAATGGGCGTGGCGGCTGAAGAGGCCCTTCTGCTGGTCGGCGATCTGGTGCTGCCAGACGCCGAGGGCGAAGCGCTGGCACGGCTCCGGGGCCAGCTCAAAAGAGCGCTCCCACAGCACCCATGGCCGGTAGTACTCGTGGATGTCGCGCCCCGGGAGCGGGGCGTCCGCGCGGAAGTCCCAGCCGAGGTGCTCGCCCCAGGCGAAGATGCCGGTGGCCTGGCTCTGGCAATGCTCAAAGAACCACTTGAGCGCGGCATCGGCCTCGGCGGCGTAGCGCGCGTCGCCGGTGGCCCGGGTGAGGCCGTAGAGCACCTGGTAGAGGTTGAGGTCGTGCATGGGGTTGGCGCCCGTGACCGTGCGGTCGCCGCTGCGGATGCCGGAGACGTTGTTGGGCGTGTCGGTGGGGAGCTTAAGTGTCTTGCGGTCCAGCGTGGCCGCGAAGAGGGGCGACTGCACCTCGCCGTACGTGTCGCGCCCGTGCTCCATCATGGCGTCGGCGTAGGCGCGGACGATCCCGAGGTAGTCGGGCGCCTCCGCGGCAGCGGCTGCAGTGCACGCTGCGAGCAGAATGGCGAGGCACGCAAGCGGGGCGACGCACCTGGACTTCAGCATTGTGTTCGGCTCCTCTGGGCATTGTGGCCGGCCGCGTCATGAGCGCGGGCCGAGCTCGTCCTCGAGCATCCGCCGCATCGCCGATACGCGGTCCGACTCCTTCTCGGCGAGGTTCGCCAGCTCGGCCGGGTCCTCGGACAGATCGTACAACTGATCCAGGTCGCCGGGGCGCTCGACGAACTTGTAGCGCCCGTCGGAGACCATGCGCGACTTCCCGAGCTCGCTCAACTGGTGCTCGCGGTGCGTCTCGGTCTCTCCGCGCAGCACGGGCATGAGCGAGCGCGCGGCGATGTCGGGCAGGGGCTCGGCCTTCGCCAGCTCCAGGGCCGTGGGCGCCAGGTCGAACATCTCGACCAGGGCGTCACTGTCGCCGCGAGCGGCGATTCCGGGGCCGCAGACGATGAGCGGCACCTTCAGCGCCGCCTCGTAGTAGACGCTCTTGTGGAACAGCCCGTGGTCGCCCATCATCTCACCGTGGTCGGCGGTGTACATGATGACGGTGTTATCCAGCATGCCGCGGCGCTCGAGGGTCCCGACGAACTGCCCCACGTAGTAGTCGTTGAGCGTCGTCATGCCGGCGTATTTGCGCATCGTCTCGGCGAGGGTCTCCGGGGTGAGGCCCCGGCTCTCCCTCTCCTGTCGCTTGCCGTGGAACCGCGGCTTGTCCTGCAGCGGGTCCTGGATGGCGCTCGGCATTGCGGCCCCGCGGTACATGTCACCGTACTGCTTCGGCGGGTCCCACGGATTGTGCGGGCCGACGAAGCTCACGAAGTAGTGCCACGGCGACTCGTCGCTGACGGTTTCGAGGAACTCGCAGGCTCTCTGCCCGATCCACGCATCGTGGAAGGCCTCCAGGGGCAGAGCCGAGTCGGCGGCGTAGCAGGCGGGGTGCTTGCCGCGAGAGGCGTAGTCTTGGGCGAAGGTCTCGAAGAGCCCGCGCTCGGTGAGGTAGTGCTGGTAGGGGCACACCGGCTTGCCGTAGTCCCTCGCCGCGCTCTGTTTGCCCTCGGTCTCGGTCGGGTCGGTGAAGCCGAAGTGGTACATGAGCGGCCGGTCGCCGTTGCGGCCCTCCCAGTGATCGCGCTTGTGCAGATCGGTCTTGCCGACGCAGCCGACGCGGTAGCCGGCGAGACGCAACGCCTGGTAGTAGGTGGGGACGTGGTAGGGGTACAGATGGCTGTTTCCGAGCACGCCCACGTCGCTGCAGCGCAGGCCGCTGGCGAGGGCCGCTCGGCTGGGCGCGCACACGGGGGAGTTGCAGATGGCGTTGGCGAAGCGCACGCCGCGCTGTGCGAGGGCGTCGAGGTTGGGCGTCTGCACCCAGTCGGCGCCCGCGCAGCCCATCCAGTCGGCGCGGTGCTGGTCGGACATCACCATCAGGATGTTGGGGCCCTGGCCGCGAATCGGCTCGACCTTGCCCGACGGCTTCGTCGCTGGCATGGTACGGCCAGCTCCTTTCTGTGATTGCTCGGGGCCCTGTGCGCGGCCGGCCAGAGCCGATGCGCCGGCAAGTGCCCCGCCCGCCAGGCCCAGCAGTTGTCGCCGGTTCATCCGTAGGTCGCGTTTCGTCCGTCGCTTGCTCACATTACATACCTCCCACCGTCAGACTTTCGCGCTGTCTACCACGGATACTCCGTCTCAATGCGACGTGCGTCGGATGAGTCGAGAGGGTCCTCGGTCAGGGCGTGCCACTCGAAGAGCCGC
>JASFTE010000366.1:0-5442 GCA_050114035.1 Armatimonadota bacterium
GGAGTAGCCCTTGACCAGATCCATCACGCCGCGCAGTCCGCCGATGGTCTGGCGATGGTACGAGATGCTCCCCTCGCGCCACATGCCGTCGAAGAAGAACTGGGTGCGGACGAGCTGCATGAACCGATCCACGGCCTCGTGCACGTAGTCGGGCTCGCCGAGGACGCGTCCGGCGGTGATGAGCCCGCGGTAGATGTGGGGGGACATGTTGCCGAGGCGCTCGGGGTAGCCGCGCACGAACTCGACGCTGGCGTGGAACACCTCGTCCTCGAGGCGACGGCGCACGTCGATGCCCTTCTCGGCGCTGAGCTTGTCCCACTGAGCGCTGTGGTAGAGCAGATCGTATGCGTTGATGAGGTCGCGGGGGATGTCGCCGTAGAACCAGCGGCTCCAGATGCCGCCCCAATAGGGGCGGGGCTTCTCCGGGTGGCTGTCGAGGGGCCGCGACTCGTCGAAGGCGCGGTCGGCCATGACGCACCAGCCGGGGTACTTCAGGGCGAAGGCGTCCAGGAGCACGATGGCTTTGCGCTCGTGCGTGGGGTCCCGCGATAGGTGCGCCAGTTGGGCCAGGCGCAGGGCGCGGCCGCCGAGCCAGTGCTTGGTCTCGTAGCGCGCGCGTCCGCTGAAGTAGTACCGCGCGTCGTCGTCCTCGTAGTAGTGGTACGTGATCGTCTCCCCGCGAGGGTTGAGGGCGGTGATGGTCTGGTCCTGGGGGTACTGGTCGTTGGGGAAGACCATATCGCAGAAGCGGCACTTGACCTTGTCGGGAGCCTCGAGTCCCATCCAGGCGAGCTGCCCAGCCTGCGTGCCGGCTTCGCAGTTGGGGCACTCGCAGAAGCGGAAGCCGTTGCGCTCCGGCACGAGGGCGGCGAGGTCCGCGTCCGATATCTCGAGCAGCGGGGCGAGCTGCCTCTCCAGCGACGCCCTGTTGCTCTCGGTCACGCCCGGGCTGAAGACCGGGTGCTTGACCTGGTCAGAGGCTGCATCGGACGGCCGCGGGGCGACCGTGATGAGGAGGACGACTGCAGCGAAGACAGCTTCAGCGTCGCTTAGCATTCTCATTGCCTTTCGCCGGGATCGGAGGTTCCGTCGGTGTGGATAGTTGGCCGTGAGGGGTGGCGACACCTGGTGGCGCAGGCGGTCGATGGGTCGCGTCAGGTCCGCAGCTCGGCAGTTACGAACAGAGGGAATGCGTGGGCGTGGATGAAAACTCCGACTCGGGCATGGCGATCCACGTACGGGAGGCAGACCGATGCATGGTGAGCTGAGTAGGCGCGAGCTACTGCGATTGGGGGCCGCGGCGGGCGTTGCGGCGGGGGTGGGGGAGAGGGCGCGCGGGCAGGAGCCCATCGAGACGGTCCGGCTCGGCGTCATTGGCGTCGGGAGGCGGGGGACGGCGCTGCTGCGTTTGGCGCTGCGGTTCCCCGGCGTTGAGGTGCCGGCCATCTGTGACATCGACGAGAGCCATCTGAATCGCGGCATCGAGATCGTGCAGAAGGCGCGGGGCAATGGGCCGGTGGGGTACTCGGCCGGGCCGACGGACTATCGGCGGATGCTGGAGCGCGACGACACGGACGCGGTGCTGGTCGCGACGCCCATGCTGCTGCACGCGCGGATGTCGGTGGATGCGCTGCGGGCGGGTAAGCACGTGCTGTCCGAGGTGGCCGCGGCGACGACGATGGATGAGTGCTGGGAGCTGGTGGAGGCGGAGCGGGAGACGGGGAAGACGTACATGCTGGCGGAGAACTGCTGCTACTTCCGGCGGTGCATGGTGCTGCTGAACATGGTGCGGCAGGGCGTGTTCGGCGATCTGACGTATGCGGAGTGCGGGTACATCCACGACTGTCGGGCGCTGAAGTTCAATGCCGACGGGTCGCTCACGTGGCGCGGGGAGCTGTCGCGCGATCACATCGGCAACCTGTATCCCACGCACGCCATCGGGCCGGTGGCACAGTGGATGGACATCAACCGGGGGGATCGGCTGGAGTCGCTCGTGGCGCTGACCAGCCCGCGGACGGGGATCCACCACTACGCGGCGAAGCGCTTCGGGGCCGAGCACGCGGCGGCGGGGATGGAGTTCGCCGTCGGGGATACGACCACGACGCTGATCCGGACGGCCAATGGGCGGCTCATTGACCTGCGGTACGACACGTGCTCGGCGCGGCCGCACCCGACGACCACGCACTACGCGCTGCAGGGCACGACGGCGTCGTACGACTCCACCGACGAGCGCATCTGGATAGAGGGCAGGAGCACCAAGTACGCCTGGGAGCCGCTGTCGCAGTACGAGGGCGAGTATGAGCACGACTTGTGGCGGCGCTGGGCCGACGAGGCGAAGCAGTCGGGGCACGGCGGTGCGGACTTCTTCGTGATGCGCGAGTTCGTGGCGACGCTGCAGGCGGGCCGGCCGTCGCCGGTCAACGCGGCGGATGCGGCCGCGTGGAGCTGTATCATCCCGCTGTCGGCGGCGTCGATCCGGGAGGGCGGCGCGCCGCAGGAGATACCGGACTTTACGGGGGGGACGTGGGAGGCGGGAGGCTGATCCCCATGCGGACCGGCGCGCATGGGCGTCGCGCCGTCTACTGGTCGATCGCCATCGTCGCAACGGCGGCCTTCTGCGTCGCCGTCCGCTGCTGGCGGGCCCCGTACCACTGTGTGTACGACGTGCTCACCGGGCTCGTGGTGTTCTCGTTCGTGGCGCAGCTTGTTCTCGAGGTCATCGAGGGGGGCGCCACGGCGTGGTGGTGGGGTCGCGCGGTCCTGCTCGCGCCCATCGGGGGCGTCTCAGCTGGGGCGCTGTTGCTGGAGTGGGAGATATCGGGGCATCTGGCCGGTCTGCTGATCGTAGCCGGTGCGCAGTCGCTGGACGATCGTCTATCGGTGGCAGTGCGCGTCGCCTATTGGGTCCCGGCGCCGATTGCGGCGTGGCTGCGGTGGAGCGTCTTCGACCGCGGGGTGCATACGGAAACCTACAGCGCCGCCATTGTGGCGGCGCTGTGTCTGGTGACGTTCTCTGTCTGCCGACGCATCCTGGGGCGTCGCGCATCATCAGCCTCGGACGACTGACTGCCAGTCACTCACTCCTCCTCGATGGCGATGCACCTGACGAGGGAGCTATCCAGCCCCGCGATCCGGAGGGGGAGGGCGAGGAGGAAGAACTCGTCGCTTTGAAGCTCGTCGAGGTTGCCGATGACCTCGAGAAAGGGCACGTCACGGCTCATGAGGATGTCGTGCAACTCGCGGACGTCGGCGGTGTTGGCGCCAAGCGACACGGTGTCATCAATGCCCAGCATCTTGACGCCCCGGGTGGCCATCCAGTGCCCAGCGTCGGGCGTGAGGTCGGGCTTCTCGTCCGCGGGGCGGCCGCTCGTGAAGATCAGAATGTCGTCCTGCCGGACGGCGCCGCCGGAGGCCTCGTCGAGGACCTCGGACGTGATGGGCGCGTTGGGCGCCAGGGACGAGAGCCGCAGCACGTGCGCCGGGCCCATGAACGAGCAGAGGGGCAGGTCGGTCACGTCGGCGCCGTCCTCGAAGAAGTGCGACGGCGCCTCGACGTGCGTGCCGATGTGGCTCATGGTGTCGATCTCGTGCATGAAGGTGTCGTCGGACGGTATCACGCCTCGGCGGATCTCCAACCGACGCTCCTCCTGCCCCGGCACGAGGCGGACGCTGAGGTCAACGACGCGGCATCCGGCGAGAAGGTCACGCATTTCTCTCTCCCCTGTTGTTAGTTCCAGAGCTGTCTGACGCCCGGCACTGCATCGCGCGCGCCCATGCTCAGGAGGCCGGAGTCGCTTGAGTAGGTGAGCATGCGCATGCCGCGGTTGGCGCACTCGCCGAGGAGCTCGAGGGTGGCGCCGTGCAGCGCGGCGCAGCGACCGTGGCGCTCGCAGGCGGCGACGACGGCGTCGATGGCGTCCATGAGCTCCTGGCTCGAGAACTGGCCCGGTATGCCGTGGGAGATGCACATATCGTTCGGTCCGATGAGCGCCACATGGATGCCATCGACCGAGACGATGTCGTCGAGGTTTGCGAGCGCCGTTGTGCTCTCGATCTGGGCGATGATGACTATCTCGCTGTTGGCGCGGGGGAGATAGTCGGCCACGCCCATGGGCTCGTAGTCGGTCAGAATCGGCCGCATGGCGGAGCCCCGGCGACCCATGGGCGGGAAGTAGGCGCAGCTCACGGCCTCCTGCGCCTGCGCGCCCGATTCGACGCGGGGGATCATGAGCCCGAGGGCGCCGGCGTCGAGGGGGCGGGAGATGAGGTGGTACTGCGTATCGGGCACGCGCACGATGGGTGCGAGGCCGAAGCGACGTGACGCGCAGCAGAGCCGGTGTACGGCCTCGATGTCGTACTGACCGTGCTCCTGGTCGATGATCATGAAGTCGAACCCGGCGTCGGCGAGCATGCGCGGCACGGCGTCGCTGTAGCACTCCGTCATCATGGTGCCGACGACGCATTCGCGGTTGTCGAGCTTGCGTCTGAGTGCACTGGTGTCCATGGCTGTGTGGGTATTGGCCTCCCTTTGGTGTCGGGTGATCGCATCTTCCCTCCGCTCGGCGTCTTTCCCTCCGCAGGCAGGTGCGGCGTCGGTGGCGCAGAAGCTACCGGCCGTCGTAACAGGTGACACTAACGTCCGGAACGGGGGCACCCCCTGTGGCAAACGTCAGGATCGCCATGGTAGGCGCCGGCAGCATGACCTTCTCGCGCGGGCTGATGGCCGACGCAGTGCAGTGCGAGGCGCTGCAGGGGGCGACGCTGGCGCTGTACGATATCGAGTTCCCGCGCGCCGAGTTGATGGCTGCCGTCGGGGGAAGGTACGCGCAGTTCGCGGGGGCGGACGTGAGCTTCGAGGCGGCGCCCAGCCTGTCGGCAGCGCTGGATGGGGCGTCATTCGTCACGTGCACCATCGCCGTGGGCGGCATGGATGCGTGGGTGGCGGACCTCGAGGTTCCGGAGCAGCACGGGAGCGTGCAGACGGTCGGTGACAGCGTCGGCCCGGGCGGCATATCGCGGGGGCTGCGGCACGTGCCGGTGGTCGTGGAAGTGGCGCGGGAGATGGAGAGGCTGTGTCCGGACGCGTGGCTGCTCAACTACACGAATCCCATGAGCTGCCTCTGTATCGCAGTACGGCGGGAAACGCCGGTCAACGCCGTCGGGCTTTGTCACGGGCTGTTCGGGACCGTCGGGCGGCTGGCGGAGCTGCTGGACATGCCGCGGGAGGAGCTGTATGCGGAGGCGGCGGGGATCAACCACCTCACGTGGATCACGACGCTGCACCGCGACGGTGAGGACATCTATCCGGTCCTGCGCGAGCGGCTGGCGACAGAGGAGGATCTGCCGCAGCCGGTCTCGGCGAAGCTGTGCGAGGTGTACGGCCTGTACCCGTCGCCCGGCGATACGCACGTGGCCGAGTTCTTTCCACACTTCCTCGGCGGT
>JASFTE010000367.1:0-5430 GCA_050114035.1 Armatimonadota bacterium
GGCCCGCGAGCGTGCCGCGGCGGATCGTCGCCGACCGGCAGTACCTGTACGCGACGCTGGGCCATCGTGCCGGGCTGTCCGTGCTCGACCCGGCGACGGGCGAGACGCTGCGGACCATCGAGGGCAGCGAGAACACGCAGGAGATCGCGCAGGTGGGCCGGACGCTGCTGCTGCGCCTGGCTGGGGTCGGAGTGCGACGCGGGGAGCCGAGGGGATTCATCGCCGCGGTGGATGCCGATGAGGGCGACATTGTGTGGAGTGTGCGCGCCGACCAGTTCGTGGGGCAGTCGCTGGCGGCCGCGAACGGCCGAGTCGTGTACGACAACAGCAAGGAGATCGTCTGCCTGAGCCTGGCGGACGGCGGGGAGCTGTGGCGGGAGGAGGGGGCGGGGGGCCGCGGGGAGAGGACGCTCATCCTCCACGGCGACCTGGTGCTGGAGGGCGGCAGCCCCGGTGTCGTCGCGCGGTCGGCCGAGACGGGCAAGACAGTGTGGTCCGCCCGGGGCGGAGGGCCGTCCATGCGACCGCAGGATCTGTTCGTGGCGCAGGGGCACGCGTGGCATGCGGCGGCGGGCGGCATCGCGGGGTACGACCTGACGACCGGCAAGGCGACCAAGATCGTTGATCCGTCGGGCGTTCAGAGCGCCGGGCACCATCTGCGCTGCCACCGGGCCAAGGCGACGGAGCGGTTCATTATCACCCAGTTCCGCGGGGCGGAGTTCGTGAGCCTCACGGACGATGAACACTGCAACAACGACTGGGTCCGCGGCGCGTGCCGCTATGGGGTGATGCCGTGCAACGGGCTGCTGTACATTCCGCCGAATCCCTGCTTCTGCTATCCCGGGGTGAAGCTGACGGGGCTGCTGGCGCTGGCGCCGGCGGGCGATGCTCCGCTGCGACTCAGATCGGGGAGGCGACTGGAGCGAGGGGAGGCGTACAGGGAGGCGGGGGCGCTCTTGGCCGCCGGGCAAGGCGCGGCGGATGATTGGCCGACGTACCGGCACGATGCGCGGCGCAGCGGCGCGACCGGCAGCGGGGTCCCAGCACAGGTGGCGACCCGGTGGGAGGTGCGAGTGGGCGGCGCAGTGACGCCGCCAGTGGCATCCGGGGGCCGGGTGTACGTGGCGGCGAAGCAGGAACACACGCTCCACGCCTACAGCGTGGATGGCGGGCGGGAGCTGTGGCACTTCGTGGCCGGCGGGCGAATCGATTCCCCGCCGACGCTCTGCGGCGAGCTAGTGCTGTTGGGGTGCGGGGATGGGTACGTGTACTGCCTGCGGGCGTCGGACGGGCGGATGGTGTGGCGGTTCCGGGCGGCGCCGTCAACGGAGCGCGTTGTCGCACGCGGCCGCCTGGAGTCCCCGTGGCGGGTGCACGGGAGCGTGCTGCTGAAGGACGGGATAGCTTACTGCACGGCGGGACGCTCGACGTTCCTCGATGGCGGGATCTGGGTCTTGGGGCTCGATCCGAGGACGGGGCGTGTCGTGCATGAGGCGCATCTGGACACCTGGTCGAGGACGCGGGAGGATGCCGAGGGCAAGCCGTTCATCCCGTCGTACCACATCGAGGGCGCGCATTCGGACATCCTCGTGAGCGAGGGGCCGTACATCTACCTGGGGCAGTACAAGCTCGACCTGGCGCTCGCCGAGCAGGCTGCGCCTTACGTCATGCCCGGGCCGGATGACAGGACCACGACCATGGACATCTCGCAAGAGGGATTCACGGTCGGGGATCCGGCCATGGACAAGGGATATGAGGAGATACGGGACTTCCACCGGTACATGGAGAGCGCGCATCCGGAGTTGACCAAGGAGTACGAGGAGGCGTACGGGGGGCACAATCTCGGCGACCGCCAGAGCGGCCTGCGCCTTGTGGCGACGGGCGGGTTCCTCGACGATTCCTGGTTCAACCGGACCTACTGGATGTACTCGTCCGTGTGGCCGGGGTGGTACCACGCGCACCGGGGAGCGAAGACGGGGCAGTTGCTCGTCGTGGGCGATGAGAGGACGTACGCGGTGCAGGCGTTCCCGACGCGGAACAAGCAGAGCCCGCTGTTCGAGCCGGGCGCGAAGGGCTACCTCCTGCTGGCGGACAGCAACGACAACGAACCCCTCTTGGACTACAGGACCCGGGGCGCGACGAAGGGGCTGGGGTACACGCGGATGAGGCCGCCGGAGTGGTACGAGTGGACGCCCATTCGGATTCGGGCGATGGTGCTGGCCGGGAAGCACCTGTTCGTGGCGGGGCCGCCGGATGTGGTGGATGCGGATGATCCGATGGCCTCGTTCGAGGGGCGCAAAGGGGCGAAGCTGCGCGTCGTCTCGGCCGATGACGGCGGGAAGCTGGCCGAGTACGACCTGGACATCCCGCCCGTGTTCGACGGCATGATCGCCGCGAGCGGCCGCCTGTTCATGTGCACTACTGAGGGACGTCTGGTGTGCCTTGGCGGCGCGTAGGGGACAGCGACGCCGCGAGGCTCAACGTCGCCGGAACTGGAGCGACCATGAAGCGAAGGGCAAGTCTCATCGTCGTGATGGCACTGGCGCTGTGCGCGGGAAGCGCGTGTGCACAGTCGGCGCAAGACATCCTGGATGCGACGGGCGTCAAGGGCGGCCTGGTCGTCCACCTCGGGTGTGGGGACGGGAAGCTGACGGCGGCACTGCGGGCGAGTGACAGCTACGTCGTGCATGGGCTGGACCGGGAGGCGCGGAATGTCGAGAGGGCACGCGAGTACGTCCGGTCGCTGGGCCTCTACGGGGATGTGTCCGTCGATCGGCTGCGTGGAGAGAGGCTGCCGTATGGCGCGAACATCGTTAGTCTGCTGGTTGCCGAGAACCTGGGCGACGTGCCCATGCGCCAGGTGCGGCGGGTGCTGGCGCCCGGCGGCGTCGCCTACGTGAAGATCGGCGGCGAGTGGGTGAAGAATGCCAGGCCGCGGCCAGCCGAGATCGACGAGTGGACGCACTGGCTCCACGCGCCGGACGGGAACGCCGTGGCGCGGGATCGGGTGGTGGGGCCGCCGCGGCGCCTCCAGTGGGCCGCCGCGCCCCTGTGGCAGCGGCATCACGACACGGTTCCCAGCACCACCGCCATGGTCTCGGCCAACGGGCGCGTGTTCTACATCTCGGACGAGGCCCCGGCGTGCCTCGAGGCAAATGTGCCGGACAAGTGGTTCCTGGTGGGGCGCGATGCGTTCAACGGGGTGCTGCTGTGGAAGCGTCCGATGCCCGAGTGGGGCTGGGACCAGTGGAGCGCGGACTGGAAGGGGCGCTTCAACGAGCCGATCCAACTGCCCAAGCGCCTCGTGGCCGTTGGCGACCGGGTGTACGTGACGCTCGGCTTCAATGCTCCCCTGCGGGCGCTCGACGCGAGCACGGGCGAGGTCGTCCGCGTGTACGAGGGCACCGAGGGGACGGATGAGATCCTGTGCGTGGCCGGGCTGCTGGTGCTCTCGGTGAATCAGGAGAGGCGGACTCCGAGCAGGGACGACAAGACGCCAGTGCGGAAGCGCGTGTGCGTCATTGACGCCGAGTCGGGGAGGACGGTGTGGCAGAAGGGCGACTACGCCGGGCTGCGGGCCAAGTTCAACACGGCGGAGCCGTTTGGCCGTCTGGAGCTGGCGGTGGGCGAGGGCCGGATCTTCCTCGTGGACGAGGATGCCATCGTGAGCCTGGATCTTGGGTCGGGGGAGGAGCGGTGGCAGGTCGCCCGGCCGGAGTTTGACGAGCACACGGTCGGGTACGGCATCCGGATGAGCGACCAGTGCGTGCTCGTGTACCAGGATGAGGTGGTGCTGTTTGCGCAGCCGGAGATGAAGAAGAAGCGGTCGTGGCACACGCTGCCGGGGACGCTGCACGCGTACCGGGCAAGCGATGGGAAGCCGATGTGGACGCACCAGTACGGCGGCTGGGCGCACAACTGGCAGCCGGACGTGTACGTGATCGATGGGCTGGTGTGGCTGCACGAGCATCGGGACGTGGAAACCGAAGGGCACGACCCGAAGAACAAGGACGAGATTGACTACGCGGTGATCGGGCTGGATCTGGAGACGGGCGAGCTCAAGCGCAGGTTCTCCACGAGCGCGACGTTCAACGTGGGGCACCACCACCGCTGCTATCGCGGGAAGGCGACGGAGCGGTTCCTGCTCCCGTCTCGGCGCGGCGTGGAGTTCCTCGACCTGGCCACCGAGGAGAACCACCTGCACCACTGGGCTCGGGGGGCGTGTCTGTACGGGATCATGCCGTGCAACGGGCTGCTTTATCTGTCGCCACATCCGTGTGAGTGCTACATCGCGACGAAGTTGAATGGGTACTATGCGTTGGCGCCGGGGGCGGAGACGGAGGGATCGGCCTTCGGCGGAAGTGGGCGGGATGAGGTTATCCCGCCCTACACAAGGCGGGGGCTTGAGGACGCGTTCGAGCGCGGGGCAGCGTATGGGCGGGTCGATAGACCGTCATCGCAAGACGCAGGCGCGTCGGAGTGGCCGACGTTTCGGCATGATCAACTTCGGAGCGGGGCGACCAAGGCGCCGGTGGGGACGGAGCTGAGGCGGGGGTGGGAGATGCGTCTGGGTGGGCGCGTGAGTCCGCCGGTAGTGGCAGGTGGGAAGGTGTTCGTCGCCGCCATCGACGAGCACCGGGTGGTGGCTCTCGACGCGGCCGACGGGGACGAGGTGTGGAGCTTCGTTGCGGGCGGGAGAGTGGACACGCCGCCGACGGTCTACGGAGATCTGGTGCTGCTCGGGTCGGCGGATGGGTCGGTGTACTGCGTGGGGGAGGCCGATGGTGAGCTTGTGTGGCGGCGGCGGGTGGCGCCGGAGGAGCGGCTCGTGGGGGCGTTCGGGCAGCTTGAGTCGGCGTGGCCGGTGCAGGGCAGCATTCTGGTGGAGGACGGCGTGGCGTACCTTGCGGCGGGGCGGTCGTCGTATCTGGACGGCGGGATCGTCCTCTACGCGCTCGATCCGGCGACGGGCGAGGTCGTCAAGGAGCAGGTGGTATACAGCCCTGATCCGGCGACGGGCGGGATGCCGCCGGGCGACGCCAGGACCATCCCGGGCGTGCTGGCCGACATCCTGGTGAGCGACGGCGACTCGATCTACATGCGGCAGGAGAAGGTGCTCGCGGACGACACGGAGGGGAAGCCCCACCTCGTCGCCACGGGAGGCTTCCGCGACGACACGTGGTTCAACCGCACCCAGTGGGCCATTGGGCAGGTCAGGTCCGCTCAGCTGCTCGTGTTCGATGACCAGATGGCGTACGGCATCGCCGCATACTCCAAGACGAGCCGCAACGTCTTCTTCCGTCCCGGCGGCGAGGGATACATGCTGTTCGCTGCCGGATGGCGGCGCCGCGGTGGATCAGGCAAGGCGGCGGATCGGCAGTGGGAGATGCGAGTGCCGGTGCGCGTGACGGCCATGGCGCTCGCCGGTGA
>JASFTE010000368.1:0-5420 GCA_050114035.1 Armatimonadota bacterium
ACGTGGCTGTTCGAGGGTCACTGGCGGCGGCGGCAGACGTACCTGGATGCGACCAACATCGTGCGGACGGTGCTGACCTCGGAGTACTTCGGGCTGGTGGTGGAGATCACGGATGTTGTGCCGCCCGGGAGTGCACTCCTGGCGCGGCGGTTCCGCCTCAGGAGCCTGGTGTCCGGCAAACGGCCGGTGAGCGTGCTGCACTACTTCCGATTCGCGCTGGGGGAGGTGCCATGGAAGCAGACGGTGCGGCACGTGCCGGAGCAGGGGGCGATGGTGCAGCGATTTCGGGACATCGCGATGGCGGTCGGGGGGGATGAATTCAGTGGGATCCGCTGCGGGAAGGCTGGAGATGGCGACCGGAGCGCCAAGGCGGACATCGGGGACGGGAGGCTCACGGGGCAGACGGAGGACATCGGCGAGGTGGACTTCGCGGCGGCGTGGACGATCAAGAGCGATGGCCAGTCGCCGGTGGTCAGTGGCCGGCAACGGCGAAAGGCCGAGACGGCGGAGGACCGCCTGTTGATCGTGTCGGCCGGGGAGAGCGAGGCAGAGGCGTTGGACCAACTCGCAGAGGCGAAGCAGGCCGGGTTCGGGCAACTCCGCAGGGCGGCGGAGGAGGCGGATCGCGCGTTCGTGCGCCCCGCGGGTCTCGGGGCCGGGGCGGCGGGACCGACGAATGGCGATGACATCCGGGAGGCGTATGAGCGGGCGGTGCTGTCGCTGCGGCTGCTCCAGGATGCCGAGACCGGGGCCATCCTGGCGGCGCCGGAGTTCGATCCGACCTACGAGGAGTGCGGCGGCTATGGGTACGTCTGGCCGCGGGATGGGGCCTACGCGGCGCTGGCGCTGGCGCAGGTCGGGCACCGCGATGCGGCAGAGCGATTCCTGGACTGGTGCGTCAAGGCGCAGGGCGACGATGGGCGCTGGCGGCAGCGTTACTGGGCCGATGGCTCGCCCGGCCCGACGTGGTGCCCGCCGGGAGAGCGCGAGCAGCTCGACCAGTCGGCCACGGTGATGTTCCTGGCGGGGCGGCTGCTCGCCGGGACGCGGGGGAAGCGCCGGACGGAGTTCCTCGGGCGGTACGGGGAGATGATCGATCGGGGAGCCGAGGCGCTCCTCGAGGCGACCGATCCGGAACGGATGCACAGGCCCGCGTGCGACCTATGGGAGTCGTTCCACGGATCGTTCACGTACACCGCGGCGGCGCTATGGGGGGCGCTTGGGACACTCCGCCCGACCATCGGCCGGCGACTGGGGAGGGGCGCCGAGATGCGGGTGCGAGAGGCGCAGAAGGCGATCAAGGAGACGGTGTGCGAGCGGCTGTGGCTGGGGACGTACCTGGCCCGGGGGATTGGGGCCGATGGATCGGTTGACCGGCACGTGGACTCGTCGGTGCTCGGCGTGCTGGAGCCGTTCGGAATGCTGTCGCTGGACGATGACGCGGAGCGGGCGATGATCGAGCTCTCGGTGGCGGTCATCGAGGAGCATCTCGGAGCGTCGCTGGGCCGGGGGAAGGGCATCTTCCGGTTCCAGTTCGACACGTACCTCGCCGGGGCAATCGGCTGCGTGAACACGCTGTGGCTGGCGCAGGTGCTGCTGCGGCTGGCGGAGTGGCATCGGGAGGGCGATGCCAAGCTGGCGGCCGGTTACCTCGACCGGGCGAAGTCATACATGCGCTTCTGCCTCGCGCATCGGAGCCCGACGGGTCTCTTCCCCGAGCTCATCGGTCGGCATCCGGACACGCCGTACTGGGCCGCGCCGCATGGGTGGGCGTCGGGGCTGTTCGTTGAGTGTGCGAGGCTGTTGAGGTCGACGGAGAAGGCATAGGCCACGGCAAGCGCGGAGAGATGGTGCGGGCGGGGCCCTACTGCGGATCCACGATGGCCCCCATGAACAGGACTGTGCCGCTCTCGTTGTCGCGGATGGCGCAGCAGAAGGGGCGGTTGACGACAATGTAGAAGCCCCCCTCTCCCTCGTCTTCCGCCATCTCCACGGATGTGACTGCGGCCGCTTCGGTGCCCTCTTCGTTGACCTCGACGAAGGTCTTATGGCGGACCTCGTTGATCCAGATCGGACTCGTGGTCTGGCGCATGGCGTGGAAGTCGGCGCGCCCTTGGTCGAAGGCGATCTCCATGCCGAGAGCACTGAGGGCGTCGTTGAGCACGGCCTCGTACTCGGATTCGAACCGAGGCAGTGCGATATAGCCCTCCGCCTCGCCGAACTGCTGCAGCCAGCCATCCCACTTCTCGGCCGTTAGCTGCGCGCAGAAGGCTGCGAGGCTGCTGTCCTCGTCGGGCAGGAAGACGTACATGCTCACCCGCTTATCGATGTACGGGAGGCTGATGGCCTGGAAGCCCTCGCCGCGGTAGTAGGGATACTCGCCGTCCCGGGACATCATGGGGACGGTCTTGTCGGCGCCGTCGAGGAGGGTGAATGGGGCGTCTCTGGTGCGGTCCGGGTCGAACTCGTCGGCCCAGCGGCCCTTGAAGTAGGTGGCGTTGATGAGGAAGAGGATGGTCAGGTCGCTGATAGGAGCGCGGATGATCTCGGCGATCTTGCCTCGGGTCTGGTCCTTCACCCAGGCGTTGATGGTCCTGACGGCGCCTGGGTCGTCGAAGTCCAGCTCGGTCACCTTGGCGTGGTAGACCTCATCGTTCGCGGCGAGGAACTCGGGCACGAAGGGAATGCCCTGCCTGGCCCAGAGCGAGTTGGCGATGGCGAGCTCGACGGCGGGCTCGGCCTGCTTGAGGGAGGCGAGGAGGTCGGCGTTGGCCTGGTTGACCTCCTCGAGGGTCATCTCCCCGAGTGCCAGCGTCTCGGCCATTGCCTGCCTGGTCTCGCCGAGCGCGCCGTTGTAGGCCATGGCAAGGGCGATGGCCACGCTGGAGGGAGAGATGAAGACGTTCTCGCTGGGGCCGTCGCCGAGGAGCTCGGCCAGGAGGTCGAAGGCGAAGGTGGTGTTGGCCGAGACGATGCGGTCGTCCACGTCGATGGGGGTCGGTGGGATGGGTGGTGTGGGGGGCGGTGTGGGGCCCGGTGTGGCTTGCGGCTTCCTGCATCCGGCCAGGCACGTCAGGATGACGAAGATGCATGGCAGGGCCAGGCTGATACGGCCATTCAGGGATCGCCTCGACATTGCAGACAGCTCCACGGTGTAGCGGTTGGCCGAGGGCAGGCGGGATACCGTTCGGCCGCGCTACGGGCGCCCCGGCGTCTCGGCGGCCTGCTGGAGTTTGGTGAGCGTCTGCTTCGCGGCCGTCTCGTACGGGGTGCCGGCGTAGTTGGCGACCACTTGCTGCAGCGCCTGCACGGCCAGCGCCATGTCGCCGCCCCGGGCGTGGCACTGAGCGATGGCGATCTGGGCCCGGGGCGCCAGTGAGGTCCGGGGCGCGGCCTGTATCATGCCGGTGTAGATGGCGATGGCCGGCTCGACGGCGCCGTCGGCGACGAGCACATCGGCCAACTGCTGCCGGATGCCGAAACCCTCGGGCGTGTTGCCGTATCGCCGGTCGAGGCGCCGGAGGGCGCGGGCGGCGCCGCTGAGATCGCCGGTCTCGGCGCGGAGCTGCGCGGTTCTCCTCTCGGCGTTGAGCGCGACGTACGTATTGGGATACCGAGCCGCCAGTTGCTGCAGCGTCCCAATGGCGCCGGACGCGTCACCCGCGCGCACCAGCACGTCGGCAGCCGCCTCGAGGGCCTCGGCCACGCGCGGCATCTCCGGGTGCTTCTGGGTAAGCCCGCGGAAGGTCTCCACGGCCTCGCGAGTCTGCCCGAGGGCGGCGAGGCACTGGCCGACGGCCATCTGCAGCACGCCGCTCTGCACCGGTTCGCTCAGCGGGTAGCTCCGGGCCAGGCGCTGGTATGCGGCCATGGCGGGCTGGTACTGTCCCTGCTGCTGGTAGCAGCTTCCGACGCCGGCGAGGGCGAGCGCCGCGCCCGGCAGCATGGCATACTTGTCGAGGTACTGCTCGTATGGCCGGACCGCCTGGGAGTACTGGCCGAGCTCCACCTGGATGTCGCCGGTTGCGAGGAGTGCGTCCTCGGACTGGGGCGTGCTCCTGTAGGTGCGGGTGATGAGCTGGAACTGCTGCAGGGCCTGGGTGGGCTGGCCGCTCTCGCGGAGCGACTCGGCCACCGCGAAGGCCGCGGTGGCGGCCTGCGGCGTGTTGGGCACGAGCCGCACAACCTCGCGCCAGGCGCCGGCGGCGTGGCCGGTCTGGCCCTGATCCATGAAGCAATCCGCCGCGAGCATCTTGGCCGCGGCCTTGAGCGCCGGCTCCTGCACCATCTGGTAGACCTGGTTGGTGATGCCTATGGCCTCGGTGAACTTGCCCTGGCGCTGATACTCCTGAGCCTGGCGGAGCAGCTCGGCGGGGGTCTGGGCCACCTCGGCCATCCCAGGTTCGGTCTGGCCGGCGGCCGGCGGGGGGATGCACGTGGCCAGTGCGATGATGGCGATGGCAGGCGCGAGTCGCGTCTTCATGGGGATCACCTTGGGTCCGACGTCCTCCCAGTAATACTGTGACGCGGCGCGGACGTCAAGGTTCGAAAGAAGGCGCGGTAAAGGGTGAAGGGTGAAGGGACGGTAGGTGATGTGGGGTGGGCGGGGAATGGGCAGGCACGTCGAGGGACGGGGAGTGAGAGCAGATGAAGTGCAGAGCCGTGTCGGCGATGGCTGCAGTGGTGGGGATCGTCACGGCGCCAATGAGCCCATTGAGGGCCCAGGCAGTGCCCCGGGATGAGCTGGGGCGTGGCGTGAAGTTGGCGATACTCGTGGACAAGGTGATGCAGCCGCAGGCGGAGTGGGTGACGGAGGAGTGGATGGTGCGGGAGACGGCCGAGGCGAGCTTCAACGTACTGTCGCCGCGGCGCGGCGGCGAGAAGATGGACGAGGTGCGCCAGGTCACGGAGTGGTGCGCGAAGTACGGACTCTATCACATGCCGTGGATGCGGGGGACGCTGGCCGTCGGCGGGGTCGCCGACTCGGCGGGCAAGAAGCTCGTGTGGGCCAACGGGGGGGAGCAGCCCCTGTGGAGCCCGAACTCCGACGAGTTGTGGGATTGGATGACGGAGCTCATCGTGGAGCACGCGCGGATCAGCGTCGAGATGCCGAGCCTCATCGGCGTGTTCCTCGACTACGAGAACTACGCGGCGGGGAAGCAGGGCAACTGCTACTCGCTCTCCTACGATGACATCATCATGCGGAGCTTTGCGCGGGCGAACCAGGTAGCGCTGCCCCAACTCGAGCTCGGGGAGCGGAAGGGCTGGCTGGAGGAACAAGGACTGCATGAGGATTTCTCCGAGTTCCAGATCAACCACTGGCGGGAGCGCTGCCGGGCGCTGCGGCAGGCAGTCGATCAGATCAATCCGAAGTTCCAGTTCTGCGTGTACCCGGCGCCGGGAACGCTGCTGATGACCGA
>JASFTE010000369.1:0-5418 GCA_050114035.1 Armatimonadota bacterium
AGGGGTCTTGTCAACAGAAAGGCAGTGGTCAGTGGCCAGTGGTCAGTGTTCAGCAACGGCGAAGGGCGAACAGGATGAAGAGAATTCGGCAGGATGGAGGAGGGGGCGGGAGGTGGCGAAGTGGGCGCCGGCAGTGATGTGCCCCCGGTAGCGTCGTCGCCGGAGCGAGCCGGCCAGCTCGTAGAACTCCCGGGCTCGATGCTGGAATGCCATTGAGAGCCCGACCAGGTGGGGACGCTCACGTTGCGCCTGTTCCACGACGGTGTCTGTGTGTCCGGCCGACTCGAATCGGGCAAGAACGGCCGTGTGCCCTGCCTGCCGCAGGGCCGCTGCCAGGTAGCGCAGCGACAGGTTCTCTTCTCGCTCAGGACCCACCAGCATGACGTGCATGCCACTCACTCTCCCTTCCGCGGGATCCCCAGGCCTGGGTCGGACGCGCTGGTTCAGTAGTCCACCCACTTGTGGATGACGCGCCCCCCACCGTCGAAGACGACGCCCATGGTCTGGAGGCCGCGCTCCCAGCGCCATACCTCAGCCGCCGCGGAGAGGTCTTCTCGTGTTCTGTTGAGTATGGGTAGCTGCATGTCCGGCTGGTCCGGGTCCTTTGCCACGCGCTTGGTCGGCTCACCGAGGATCGCACCGACGTGCTCTCCGGACATCCCCGGCTGCACCTGGGCGTAGTCTTGTTCGCTCAGCCCCCACTGGCGCCAGGCGCCGACGTGCGATAGCGCCGCCAGCCCGGCCACGCCGAGTGCGACAGCGAGCGACGTCACGGTGATGGTCCACTTCCGGCGGCGAAGCATCGTGCCTCGACCTCCTCTGCGTGGTCGGATACCGCAGCCCGTCGAAACACACCTTGGCGGTCGGCGCTGCATTTCCTTCTGACGCAGAGGGCTGCACGCGTGAGACTGCGGCCTTGCTGTTCGGCGTTGTCCGCGGCGTAGCCCTCGCAGGAGTTGCTGTACCACGTGGGGAATCTGCTGTACGGAACGCCGTTAGGCAAGGTGCGCGGCGTGCGACACCATGGACGGGGAGGACCCAGGATCCGAGCCAGTTACGGCAGGAGGGAATGGGTATGACGTCCCCCGATTCCGAGCGTGGAACAGATGCACGAGGCTCTGATCGACCACCGTATGTGGTATGCGCGGCCGGATGCGCGCTGGTGGCGCTGGCCTGGCTGCGCCCGTGGGCAGGCGTGCCCGACCTTATGCTGATGGGCCTGATCGGCTACTACCTGGCCCTCATGATGCTACTGATCCTTGGCATCATCGTCGCCCGAGAGGTGGGGCCACCATGGAGATACGCTGCTCTCGGCGGGGCGGTGACACTGGTGGTCTACGGTGCTTTTCCCATCATGGGGCCCTTGCCACCGTTGGACTACCTGGTGGCGCGAATCGGCGCCTATGCCATTCCACGCTTCCCTGGCCCCATCGGAGAGTACGTCCCCGCCGTGGTCATGGACGGGCTCGGGGCGCTGGTGTGCCTGAGCACCTTCGTCTTCGGAGCCCTGTCGCTGCGTCACAGAGAGCGGGCAACCCCATTGGTCATTGGCAGTTGTCTGGTCGCTCTCTTTGTGGTGCTTACAGCATTTGTGTATGATAGGGTGACTCACTCGCCTTACGCGGTTGTCCGGGCGTATCTGATCGCCACGTCGCGCGGTGACGAAGATGCCATCAAGGCGTTCCTGTCAGCCGATTCCCTGGCGGACTGGTCTGAGCTCCGCATTGCCGCAGCCGCACGGCCCGGGACATCAGCGGCGACCGCGCAGCGTGCGCGCAGCTCGTTTGGCCGGCGGGCCCTCATCTCTGGCCTCGAGACGGAAGGAGGCCAGGCTACAGTCATGCTTGGCATTCCGCGGCACTGGGAGGTCGGTCACTTCCGTGGCCGTGGCAGCCGCATGTATCTGGTCAACGAGGAGGGACGCTGGCGCGTGGATGCTCACCGAGATTACCGAGAAATGCGAGAGCTGGTGCGGTCGCAGAGCCCCGAAGGGGAGGATTGAAATTCGGGGGACATTCATGATAGGCCCCCGTGAGGCTGTCGAGGGGACGGCGGAGGATGGTAGCCCCACGGGGAGTCGAACCCCGGTTTTCGAGCTGAGAACCCGACGTCCTAGGCCTCTAGACGATGGGGCCACCGGGAAACGGAACCGTCGGCGGGATTCCGCCGACGATGGTACATTTACCATATCGCGGCCGGGCATGTCAATGGCCCGGCCCATGGTGCGTCAGTCCCGCGGCGCACTGATGACGAGATTGTCCCGGTGCACGACCTCGTCGTGCGCTGAATGGCCCAGGATGGCCCGGATCTGGTGTGATTGCACGCCTTTGATGCGGTCGGCCTCCTCGGCCGAGTAGTTGACCAAGCCGCGCCCGATCTCGTCTCCGGCGGCATCGACTATGACGACCAGATCGCCCGCCCGGAAGCTCCCCGCGGCGTCCAGGACGCCGGAGGGCAGGAGGCTTGCGCCGTCGGCGTGCACGAGGGCCGCCTTGGCCCCCTCGTCGACAATGATGCGCCCCTCGGGCGTGAGCGCGCTGGCGATCCACGACTTGCGGCTGCTGACGGTACCGGCCGGGACGAAGAACGTGCCGATGTCCTCGCCCGCCAGAATGCGGTGCAGCACGCGCGGCTCGTCGCCGCCGGCGATGACCGCGGCGATGCCGACGGCGACGGCGGTGCGCGCGGCCTGGTACTTGGCCAGCATCCCGCCGCGCGTGGCGTCGTCGGGGGAGTCCCCCGCCACTGCCATGACGCCCGCATCCCCGGGCTCCACCTCCGGGATGCGCTCGGCGGACGGGTCGGCGGCCGGATCGGCGGTGTACATCGCGTCCTGCGGCGATAGGAAGATGAGCAGGTCGGCCCCGGTGGCGCTGGCGACCAGTGCGGCGAGCTTGTCGTTCTCGCCGAAGGTGACGCCGGCCACCGAGACCGTGTCGTTCTCGTTGACGATCGGGACGGCGCCGGCCTCGAGCAGCGCGATGATGGTGTTGCGGATGTGCAGGTACCGCTCTCTGTCGGCGATGTCGCCGGGGGTGAGCAGGACTTGGGCCACGTGCTGAGCGTGCCGGCTGAACAGGCGGTCGTACTCGTGCATCAGCGCCGACTGGCCCACGGCCGCTGCGGCCTGGCGCTTGGAGACGTCATCCACACGTCGGGGCATGCCCAGCATGCCCAGGCCGCATCCGACGGCGCCGGAGGTGACGATGAGCACCTCCAGGCCCGCGGCCTTCAGCTCCGCGGTCTCCCGCACCAGCTCGGCCAGGCGCGCCCGGTCGATGTCGCCCGCATCGTCCAGGACCACGCGGGTGCCCAGCTTGACGGTCACCCGCTTCGCGTTCGCCAACTGCCGCCGCCGCTCCGCCGCGCCCATGGCCCTACTCCCGCACCTGCCCGCTGCCGCGGATGATGTACTTGGTGCTGGTGAGCTCCTCGAGGGCCATCGGCCCGCGGGCATGTAGCTTGGATGTGCTGATGCCGATTTCGGCGCCGAGCCCGAACTGGCCCCCGTCCGTGAAGCGGGTGGAGGCGTTCACGTACACCGTCGCACTGTCCACCATGTCCAGGAATCGCTGGGCGTTGCCGTAGTCCGCGGTGACGATGGCCTCGGCGAGTCCCGAGCCGTGTCGCCGGATGTGCTCGATGGCCTGGCCCATGTCGTCAACGATCCGCACGGCGAGGACCAAGTCGAGGTACTCCTCGTCCCAATCCTGCTCGGTGGCTTCAACGGCATCCGGGGCGATCTCGCGCGTCCTGGAGCAGCCTCGTATCTGGACCTCGGCGCCGCGGAGGGCGGTGAGGATCGCCGGCAGGACCACGGGCGCGGCATCGGCGTGGAGCAGTAGGGTCTCGACGGCGTTGCATACGCCGGGGCGCTGCACCTTGGCGTTGTGGACGATGCGCGTGGCCATCTCGACGTCGGCCGAGGCGTCCACGTAGATGTGGACGAGCCCGCGGTCATGCTTGAGCGTCGGGATCGTCGTGTTCTCGGCGACGGTGCGGATGAGGCTCTCGCCGCCGCGCGGGACGATGAGGTCGAGGCAGTCGTGCATCTTCAGCATGGCCACGACGGCCGCGCGGTCGGTGACGTCGATGAACTGGACGCAGTCGCCGGGCAGCCCGACGGCGGCGCACGACTCGGCCAGCAGAAGCGCCAGGGCGGTGTTTGAGTGGATGGCCTCGGATCCGCCGCGCAGGAGCACGGCGTTCCCCGCCTTGAGGCACAGGGACGTCGCCTCGACGGTCACATTGGGGCGCGACTCGTAGATGACGCCAATGGCGCCGATGGGCACTGTGACCTTGCTGATCTGGATGCCGTTCGGCCGTCGCCAGGCGCTGCGCACCCGCCCGACCGGGTCAGGGAGGTCGGTCACGGCCCGCAGCGATGCGACCATGTCCTCGATGCGCGCATCGGTGAGCAGGAGCCGGTCGAGCATCGCGCGGGAGAGGCCCCGGTCGGCGCCCGCGCGCATGTCCTGCTCGTTGGCGGCGCGGATTGCTTCGGTGCTGCCGCCCAGCCGCTCGGCCATCTGCGCCAAGGCGCCGTCCTTCTCAGACGTGGAGGCGAGCGCCAGAGTGCGCGACGCGTCCTGCGCCGCCTTCGCCTTGGCGCGCACGGTGGTCTCGATGTCCATATGTCAACTGCTCCTCGGAGCGAGGCCTGTCCGTGGAGGTGTGGCGGTTGAGAGGAGCACAGCTTGGCGAGCCCCTGACCTCTTCGAGTCGGGGTCCCGCCCGCTCCGCGGGCCAGGGACAAGCTGTGCCACACGGTTGTTCAGGGTCCCTCGAACGTCTCTCTCAGAAACGCGATGCTCTTCTTGGCCACATCCACGGGATTGAGGGAGAAATCGAACACCTCGACCGAGAGGTACCCATCGAAGTCAATGTCCTTGACGGCCTGCGCCACGGGAGCGAAGTCGGTATTGCCGAAGCCAGGCCCCAGCCCATTGTCGTCGTTCACGTGCAGGTGGCGCATGTAGCCCTTGGATGCCCGGATGGCCTCGCCCAGATCGCTCTCCTCGTCGGCCATGCTGCGGCAGTCGAGGATCATTCGCACTCGGGGGTGATCTATCTCGTCCACGATCTCGCGCGCCTCGGCGGCGGTGTTGATGATGTTGGCCTGCTCGCTCGTCAGCGGCTCCAGGCACAAGGTGATGCCCTCGGCCTCGGGAATGGACATGCACTCGGTGAAGCCGTCCTTGAGGCGCGCGATGGTCTTTTCGCGCGTCTGCCCCTCGACGATGTTGCGCTGGCTCGGGCTGCCGAACACCATGATCTGGCCGCCGAGATCGTGGCACAGCCGCACGAGGTCGCACATGTAGGATACGGTGCGGCGGCGCACATCGTCATCCGGCGTCGTGAGGTGCAGGCCCTTGGGCGAGACCAGCAGCCAATGCAGCCCCACGATGTTGAGCCCGT
>JASFTE010000370.1:0-5405 GCA_050114035.1 Armatimonadota bacterium
ACGTCCACGTACCGAGCCCGCAAACCGCGCACTCTCAGATGCTGTAGAGCTGCTGCAAAGCATGCCAGCTTCCTGCCCAAATCCGTGGGTCGCCCGATAATGCCCTTCGTGCCGTCGTCGGCGTACACGCAGATCCGCTGCGGGACCGAGATGTCAACGCTGACCGTGCCCAGGACGGGAAGCCGTTCCGTCCATTGCAGGCACTCCCACGCCGTGGCCATGCGGGCCCGAGACACGATGTCACCCGGAGCGATGTCGGCCACTACGGGCCCTCGCACGACGGGCAGGTGAGCCGGTCTCTCGGGCACTCGGCGTATGCAGACGCCATCCTCATCGGCCAGCACACAGTCCGACTGGGCCACGAGCGCCACGGCAGGCTGTCGCGGGACGACGATGATGTCGAGCGCGTGCTGCCAGCGGCGCTGCACCGTTGCGCGCTTCACCCGTGGACAGGAGCCGATGTCGCGCCTGAGCCGCCACGCGGGCACGGTCACGAGTGTTGCGTCCGGGGCGATACGGGCTGCCGCCGCAGCCTCCTGGGCCACATCGGGGTCCGGGCAGCGGATGGTAACGCGCTCGATGCGCAGCCAGGGAGACGATGCGACGCCGTACGCGCAGCCGACCGTTGCCGCCAAGGCGAGCAGTCCTGAGACGCGCCACGTTGTTCGCCGCCTTCTGGCTGCTGCCTCGCGCCACTGGCCGTTCCGGGTCGGCTCCGACTCCGCGCCGGCGGTGCTCACGTCAGGGCTCCACTGTTGCTGCGTATGACGTACGGGCGTCACGCCGTTCTGCGGCCAGTGCTCCATGTCTCGTGACGGGCTGTTGCGAGGGTTGTGGCCCGCGGCAAACGTGGGCGCTCGCGCCTATGAGCCCAGCGACTCGAATGCCGCTTTGAGATCCTGCGCCACCTGTCGAATGTCGCCCGCGCCGATGGTGATGACCATGTCGCCAGGCCGGACTCTCTGGAGCAGACGCGGCACGATACGGGACTTGTCGGCGATGTACTCGACATGCTTGTCCGGCTGCCGGCTCTTCACGGCGGCCCACACATCCGCCCCGCTCAGATCGGTGCGGGGAGCTTCGCGGGCGGCGTAGATGTCCGTGATGACGATCTCATCGGCGTCGCCGAAGCAGGTGGCGAACTCGTTCAGGAAGAGCTGCGTGCGACTGTACAGATGCGCCTGGAAAACCGCGATGATGCGGCGGCCGAATCCGGCCTTCGCCGCGGCCAGAGTGCACTTGATCTCTGTCGGGTGGTGGCCGTAGTCGTCAACCACAAGCACGCCATCGATCTCGGTGATGACGTCGAAGCGCCGCACGGCACCGATGAACTCGCCCAGGGCGGCGAGACCGCCGGCGAGCGGGACCCCAACCTGCGCGGCAGCCGCCAGGGCACCCAGCGCATTGAGGACGTTGTGTTTGCCGGGCACCTGGAGCCGTGCACGGCCGGCCTCCCGGCCGTGGTGAAGGAGCCTGAAGCTGGCCCCGTGCCCGTTGAGTTTGATGTTGCTCGCGGAGAAGTCAGCTCCCGGGGAGAGCCCATAGGTGATGCACGGCCGGCCGAGGCTGTCTATGAGGCGCCGCAGCGTGGGACAGTCCCGGCACGCCACGACGAAGCCCTCGGGATCCGCTCCCGCCATGAAGCTGCGGAACTGGTCGACGACGCCCGAGAGAGACCCGTGCACGTCCAGATGATCGGCCTCGATGTTCGTGATGACCTCAGAGCAGGGAAGGAGCTCCTTGAAGGAGCCGTCGCTCTCACAGGCCTCCACAACCGCGTGGTCTCCGTGGCCCAGACGGCCGTTGGCACAGAACTGTTTCACGTCGCCGCCGACGACGAATGTTGGGTCGAGCCCGGCCTCGTGCAGAAGGAGGGTCAACATCGAGGTGGTGGTGGTCTTGCCGTGGGTGCCGGCTACGGCAATGGTCTGTCTGTCAGCGATCAGCCCGGCCAGCATCTGCGCGCGGTGCAGTACCCGCAGGCGCGCCTCTCTGGCGCGCTTCAACTCCGGATTCGACTCGGGGATCGCGGTGGTGTAGACGACTATCTTGGCGCCATCCAGGTTCCCAGGATCATGCCCGATGCGGATCGTGGCGCCCGCCCGGGCCAGACGCTCAGTCCTGTGTGTCGTACTGATGTCGGACCCAGATACCGTGCACCCCATCTCAAGCAAAACGGAGGCGATGCCGCTCATGCCGACGCCTCCGATACCGATGAAATGCACGGGATCACGCTGGCGTACCTGCATTCCGAGCCTCTTTCGCGAAGGTGTTGCGAGAGTAGTTCGCTTGCCCCAGCGTGTACCTCTTTGACTCCATATTCTACATTATTGTGCCCTGATTGGCAACCGCGCCAGAGCATTTGAGCATTGCCGGCGCTCAGACGGCGCCCATCGCGGCCACGTTGATGACCACGTCCGCAATGGTGTCCGCAGCATCAGGCATGGCGAGGGAGCCAGCCGCCTCCGCCATCCGCTGCCGCCTGGGCTCGTCTGCGCACAGCTCGCGTACCAGGGAACTCAGCCTCTCGCCCGAGAGCTCCGCATCGGGCACTACGATCGCGGCGCCAGCGTCGAGGAAGGGGCGCGTGTTGGCCTGCTGGTGGGCGGCCGCGTGCGGGTATGGCACGACGATGGCCGGAATGCGGCGGGCAGCCACCTCGGCCATGGTGCCGGCGCCGGCACGGCACACGATCACGTCAGCCGCGGCAAGGGCGTGTCCCATATCGTCCAGATAGGGCACCAGCCGATACCGAGGACTGTGGATACCGCGCTCGGACACCGACTCGGCCGTCCTTGAGTAGTCCACCTCTCCGGCCACGTGGAGAATCTGGAGGGCGCCGTTGGGTAGCAGTTCGGGGAGCGCTGCCACGATGGCCTCGTTCAGGCTCTGTGCGCCGTGGCTGCCACCGGTGACCAGCAGTGTCTTGCGGTCGGCCGAGAGCCCAAATCTGTCTCGGCCAGCGCCTTTGCTCGGCCCCAGGATGTCTGAGCGCACGGGTTGTCCCGTGAAGTGCGTCTTGTCTGCCGGGAAGACGCGCAACGCCTGCTCGAAGCCCACGGTGATGGCCGCGGCGTGCGGGGCGAGCAACTGGGTGGCCCGGCCGCCGGCGGCGTCTGAGTCATGGAGAACCACGGGGATCCGCAGCAGGCGGGCCGCGGGTACGACCCCGGCGGAGACGTAGCCACCAGTGGTCACCAGGACATGCGGTCGGAACCGCCGCAGTATCAGGAGGGCCTCGAGCTGCGACCACGCGAGCCACACGAGGTTCGCCACTCGCCGAAGGTAGCCCCCGTGTGGCAGTCCGCGTGCCGAGACAAGCCGATGGGGCCACGGGCACTTCGCCAGTCGGTCCCTGTCACTGCCCCGCCGGGCCCCGATCACGAGCAACTTAGCATTGCCGCGACGCCCCGCAATGGCCTCGGCGATGGCGATGCACGGATACAGATGGCCCCCTGATCCGCCGCCGGCGAGACAGACCCGCAGTTCCCCGCTCGGCTTCGGCTCGGCCCGCGGTGCATCGCCCACCTCAACGGCCTCCCCCGGTCTGCACTGCACCCTTCCGTGCCCGTCCCCCGGCCTGCCGAAGGCGCGAGGTGCTGAGGATGATCCCGGCGCTCATGAGGACCATCATCAAGCTGCTGCCGCCGCCGCTGATGAACGGCAGCGTTGTGCCTGTCACTGGAAGACAACCGGTGGAGACACCGAGGTTGATGAGCGCCTGCAGGCAGATGGCGACCACGAGTCCGCCGGCCGCGAGCTGGGAGAAGCGGTTGGGCGCGTGCCTGGCGATCTGCAGACCGCGTCTCGCGAAGATGCAGAGCAACACGAGCAGCGCGGCGCAGCCGATGATGCCGAACTCCTCGCCCAGTACGCAGTAGATGCTGTCGGTGTGTCGCGCGGGCAGATAGCACTTCTGGGTCCCTTCGCCGAGGCCGGTTCCGAAGACGCCACCGGAGGCCAGGGCGACCAGCACCCGGATGACATGGTAGCCGGCGCCCTGCACGTGCTCCAGCGGGTGCAGCCACCCGTCGATGCGGGCCTTCATGTAGGGGTGAAAGCTGGCGTAGAGGACGGCGGCTGCAGCGCTCCCGATGCCGAAGAGTCCGACCTGCCAGAGCCTGGCGCCGGCGAGGAACAACATGCCGAGCCCGATCAGCAACAGCATGACGGCGCCGCCGAGATCAGGCTCCAGGGCCACGAGCACGCAGACGGCGCCCGTTATGATCACCGCGCGGATGCAGATGCTGAAGGAGCGAACCTCGTGCCACCGGTCTCCGAGGAAGCGGGCGAGGTACAGCACGAGCGCCATCTTCGCGATTTCGGACGGCTGGAAGAGGACGGGACCGAGCTGCAGCCATCGCCGAGATCCGCCCTGGCTCGTGCCCCAGATGAGCACAGCCACGAGCAGCCCCAGGGCAACGAGAAGTCCAGGTCGGGCGACGGCATGGAAACAGCGCGGCGGCAGGAGGCTCAGCAGCAGCATCAGCACTATCCCGCACGCGGCATAGAGCCCCTGCGTCTTGAGGAACTTGTGCGGGTCCCCCATCTCGCCAGAGCCGGACAGCCGACCCGCGCTGAGGAAGCTGGCCGTGTACACCAAGAAGACGCCGAGGACGGTGAGCATCAGGACGTTGAGAAGCAGCCCATCGTCCATACGGCGCAGGGCCCGCCCCAAGGCGGTTCGGGCACCCCCTGGGGCGGCATTCCTTCCCCGCGCTGAGTCCTGAACTGCCCGTCGGCTCACGGTAGACATGGCTCAACTCGGTCTCTCAGCGATCAGCTTGTGTACGATCTCCCTGAATTGCTCGCCCCGGGCGGAGTAGTCCACGAACATGTCGTGGCTAGAGCACGCAGGAGCCAGCAACACGGTGTCACCGGGCCGGGCAGCCTCGGCCGAGCGGCGCACGGCCTCTTCCAGGCTCGCGCACAGAACGGGCGTCGGGCCGCCGGCCGCTGTGACGTCTCGTGCGATGTCGCCAGCCGTCTCGCCGATCAGGTAGATGGCCCGCGCCCTCTGTGCGCTGCGAGCGGCGAAGGCAGACAGGTCCACGCCCTTGTCCTTTCCGCCAGCGATGAGCACCACCGGCGCAGCCACCGCATCGAGGGCCGCGATGGCAGCCGCCTCGTTGGTGGCCTTCGTGTCGTTGACGAAGGTGACGCCATCGACCACGGCGACTCGCTCCAGGACGTGCTCGGCGGGCCGGTAGGCGCGCACAGCGTCGCCGATGGCGTCCGCCGGTGCGCCGAAGAGCGCCGCGGCCAGAGCGGCGGCGAGGACGTTGGCGACGTTGTGGCTGCCCGCCAATGGTATGTGGGCCAGAGCGCATACCGGCATGGGCGCGGCGTGCGAGCCCAGCCTGACCACCACGTCATCTCCAGTAACGAAGGCCGCGGCCGTTGGG
>JASFTE010000371.1:0-5400 GCA_050114035.1 Armatimonadota bacterium
TCATCCCGCCAGACCGTTCTACGAACCACTATCCACTATCCACTAACCACTGGCTCCGGGTCGCCTACGACGAGCCCTGCCATCTCCTCCACGGGCAGGGAATCACTGCAGAGCCCCGCGAGCTACTCCGCGCCCTCCCGGGCATCGAGCTGGTGGACGTCGGGGAATGCGACTGGTGCTGCGGCAGCGCCGGCATCTACAACATCGCCCACCCGGACATCGCCGACGCACTGCTGGCGCGCAAGATGGCTCACATCGAGGCGGCCGAGGCGGACGTCGTCGCCAGCGGCAACATCGGCTGCCTGCTTCAGCTCGCCAAGGGCGTCCGTGACCACGGCCTCGACATCCGCGTCGCCCACCCCATCGAGCTGTTGCACGAGGCCTACGAATCCGCCGCGAGGGATTGACTGGGTCGCGGGGCAAGCGTCGAGGACCGCCCTACATCAGCTCGTACTTCCCAACCGTGCACTTCTCTGCCGTCTCGAACGGATGACACTCCAGCTTCCTCCGCCATGGCACGCTGTTCGGGCCACAGCCGCACACGTAGCTCGTCGCCGTCGTCCCCAGCTTCCCCTCCAGCCGCTTCCACATCCCCCAGTTCTCCGTCGAAAGTGACACGGGCACCTCTCGGTCCCACTTGCGGACCTCACTGAGGTGATGCTCGTAGATCTCCGCCCGGACCGGCTCGGGGAACGGCTTCGCACGGGTCTCTTTGACCTCCTCAGTGGCCTCCTCGGCGGCTGCCAGGTGCTGCGGGTCGAGCAGCGAGACGTCGAGTCGCCGCCTCATGTCCTCCACGGGCATCCACATGAAGCAGCACAGGCTGATGACATCCGGATTCGTCTGCTCGAAGATCAGCCGGATCGTCTCGCTCGCCTCCTCGCGCCAGTTGCGCACCGGTATGATGGGCTTGAACTTGTAGCGGACGGTATAGCCGGCCTCCTGGCACTTGCGCGCCGCCGCGATTCGCTCCTCGGTCGTTCCCGTTCGCGGCTCGAGCACCGTGCTCTGCGTCGCCCCAGCGATGCTCCAGACGATGGCCGTGTTCCCCTTGTGCTCCAGGTTCAGCATCCAATCCACGTTCGCGCTCTTGGTGTGAAGGATGAGATATCGATCCTCCAGCGTCCCGAAGAACTCGATCAGGTCGGGCACCGCTCCAAGCTCCGGCTCGAGGCACAGCACGTCCGCATCGTCCTCGAACAGGTACGTCTCCTGCCACGGATGCGCCTCGATGAGCCGGGCCAGGTGCTCGACGTACTCCTCCACGTTCGTCATCGTGATGAGCAGCCCGCCGAAGGCGCAGTAGTGGCACCGGTGGATGCACCCGTTCTGGAAGTGCAGCCGCCAGCACGGCCGGCACACCTTGTCGTGCCGGTGCTCATCCTCGGGCAGATTGGCCGGGAACCACGCCCACGGCTCGTACCCCAGCAGGCTCAGCCCCGTATGCCCGCCCGCGTTGCCGCCCTGATCCTGGAGCCACTCCACTCGCTCCTCCCGCCGCCCATCGAACCGGAACGTATTGAAGAGCAGGATAGGATCATGGATCTCGTCGAGCGTCCCCATCGGCACCCGATCGGCCAGGATCTTCTGCCCGTCTATGAGCCCCGGCAGCTCCTCGTCCGCGTACACGGTCGCCTCCACCGGCTCGGCGAGCGCCGCCAGCACACGCTCCAACCGCGCCCGGCAGCGCGAGTCCGCCATCACGCTCTCGTGCGCGAACACCGCTGGCGGATTCAGCTCATACACGCGACTCTACCTGCCTCTGTGCTGCGCCGTCACCAACTACTGACCGCTATCTTGGCTCGTATGTATCCGACCCCTCCAGCGGCAGCGGCAACGCCCATATGTTGCGATACGCGACCAGGTTCCCGTGGTCCTGCAGCCGCAGCGGCCCCGGCATCCACACGTTCTCGTCCATCGCCCCGCCGGTCACGCCCTCAAGCTGGGCGTTATTCTGGATCACGAGCCCATTCTGCAGCACCGTCACCCGCGCGGGCTCCAGGACCTCGGGGCCGCTCGTCCGCGGCGCTCTGAAGGAGATGTCAAACGTCTGCCACTCCAGCGCCGGCCTACACGCGTTCACCAGCGGCGCATACTGGTTGTAGATCGCCCCGCAGTCGCCCAGCCCCGGGATACTGATCCCGTACGAGTCGAGGACCTGGATCTCGTACCGTCCCTGCAGGTAGACCCCGCTGTTGCCCTTCTGCTGGCCCGTCGCCTCGGGCATATCCGGGCAGCGGAACTCCACGTGCAGGAAGAAGTCCATGAACACCTCCCGCGTGACGATGTCCCCCGTGCGCGGAGCGACCTCCACGATCTCCTCCTCGACCTTCCACTGCGCAGGCTCCCCGTCCGGCGTCATCCAGTTGCTGAGGTCCCGGCCATTGAACAGCAGAATGCCGCCCTCCGGCGGCCCCGCTCCCAAGGTGTCCATTGTGCAGTTCCTTTCTTCGACTGGGGCACAAGCACGTGCCGCCCGAGACTTCCGGCAGTGCATCCGATTCTCCTGCCTCCATCGCGGCCGTGAACCCGACTCCCTCAGTCCCCAAGGGTTCCTCTTCTCCGTGTCGAACACAGAACGCGTCAGGCGCCACCATCTCGCCGAGGCCTTCCGAACATGCCACCCGTCATCACGCGCCGAGCCTTCATCAGGACCTCCGCCCTCGCGCCGGCGGCGCTGGCCATGCGCGCCGAAGCCTCAGCCCAACCCAAGGAGGGCAGCGGCCGCCCTGGCGGCCTCCCCACCATGCCCGACCGCCCACCGAACTTCATCATCATCTTCTGCGACAACCTCGGCTACGGCGACATCGGCTGCTTCGGCTCCGAGCTGCACCGCACGCCGCACGTCGATCGCATGGCCGAGGAGGGCATGCGCTTCACGGACTTCTACGTCACCAGCGGCGTCTGCACGCCCTCGCGCTCCAGCATCATGACCGCCTGCTACCCCCGCCGCGTCAACATGCACATCAGCGACACGGGCGCCTCCGTCCTCCAGCCCGTCTCGACGAAGGGCCTCCACGCGGACGAGATCACCATCGCCGAGGTGCTCAAGGACGCCGGCTACGCCACTGCCATCGTGGGCAAGTGGCACCTCGGCGACCAGCCGCAATTCCTCCCGACCCGCCAGGGCTTCGACTACTACCTCGGCATCCCGTACAGCGACGACATGACTCCGCGGGAGGGCAAACCGTGGCCGCCGCTCCCGCTGATGGAGAACGAGAAGGTCATCGAGGCCCCCGTGGACCGCAATCTCCTGACGAAGCGCTACACGGAGGCCTCGATCCGGTTCATCAGCGAGAACCGCGAGCGCCCCTTCTTCCTGTACCTCCCGCACGCCATGCCCGGCAGCACGCGGGCGCCCTTCGCCAGCGAGGCCTTCCGCGGCAAGAGCCGCAATGGCCCCTGGGGCGACTCCGTCGAGGAGATCGACTGGTCCACCGGGGAGATCCTCGCCGCCATCGAGCGCCTCGGCCTGGCCGAGAGCACACTCGTCCTCTGGACCAGCGACAACGGCGCTCCCCTGCGCAATCCGCCCCAGGGCTCCAATCTGCCCCTCTCCGGCTCGGGCTACACCACGGCCGAGGGCGGCATGCGCGTGCCGACGGTTCTCCGCTGGCCAGGGAAGGTCCCCGCGGGTGCGGAGTGCGCCGAGGTCGCCACCACCATGGACCTCATGCCCACCTTCGCCCGCCTCGCGGGCGCGCACGTCCCCACTGACCGCATCATCGACGGCAAGGACATCTGGCCCCTCATGTCGGGCGAGCCCGGCGCCCGTTCACCCCACGAGGCCTTCTTCTACTATCACATGGATCAGCTCCAGGCCGTCCGCTCCGGCAAGTGGAAGCTCTACCTGCCCCTCGAGTCCAAGCGCGGTCGCGGCCGAGCCGCCGGCAGACCCAGCCCCGCGCGCCTCTACGACCTCGCGGCAGACATCAGCGAGAAGAGCAACGTGGTGGAGGATCACCCCGATGTCGTGGAACGCTTGAACGCCTTTGCGGATCGGGCCCGCGCGGACCTCGGCGACGTGGACCGCCCCGGCTCCGGCCAGCGCCCCGCCGGCCACGAGCCCAATCCGACCCCGCGCGTGCTGGAGTCTGACTGAGAGCGGATCGCGCGCAGATGGAGGATATCGCATGAAGCAACGACTCCGCTGCCCCTGGGTCAGCGCCTGGATGCTCATGTTCGCCCTTCCCACGGCGCTGTCGGCAGCGCCCTCCGGGAACATGCTCGGCCGCCAGAGCCACAACGAGGGCATTCTGGTGCTGCCCGTTCCCGGCCCGGTGACCGTCGACGGCGACCTGAGTGACTGGGATTTCACGGGCCGCATCTGGGTCTTCGCCGACACCTCCGTCCGCAATCGCTACTCGGCGCAGATCGCCGCCATGTGGGACACGGGTAGCCTGTACCTCGCCGTCAAGTGGCGCGACCCCACGCCGATGTACAGCACGGTCAACCCGGACTTCAGCCCGAGTGATGGCTGGAAGTCGGACTCGCTCCAGCTTCGCATCCGCACGCCGCAACGGGCGAGTTGGCTCACCACCTGGTACTACGCTCCCAGGCGAATGCCCGTTCTGCACATCGCCTACTGGAAGGACCTCAGCGACGCCCGCGCCGGCCAGGACGTCACGCTGCTCCGAGCAACGGAGGGCGGCACGGACCTCGGTCGCGGCGTCGAGATGGCCTACCGAGAGGATCCCGACGCGAAGGGCTTCATCCAGGAGATCAAGCTGCCCTGGGACATCATCTTCCGGGACGTGCCCGCCATGCAGCCTGGGCTCACGTTCCGCCTCGGCTTTGAGCTCCTCTGGGGCGACCCCACCGGCAAGACGTGGCCCATCCACCGGTACGCTGACAACATGCAGCCCGGACAGACCTCCCGCGAGTTCTACTGGTCCGCTCAGAGAGCCTGGGGCGACGCCAGGCTCGTGGCCGAGGGCAATGTCCCCCTCCGGCGGTACGGCAAGCTCAAGTTCGCCGCCGACCGGGCGGTCAACCGCGAGATCAACGCCGTGCCTGCGCCCGGGCCGGTTGCCCTCGACGGCGCGTTGGACGAGTGGGACCTGTCCGGTGGCATCCTGAGCTGCATGGACGTCAACAAGATGCTCCACGACTACGCCACGTGGTTCTACATGATGTACGATGGCGACGCCCTCTATGTGGCGGCGGACGTTACCGACGCCAGCCCCATGGTCAACGGCTTCGATCCCCACGTCGAGCCGCTCATCTGCCACCGCGGCGACACGGTGTTCATGCGCTTCCAGTCGGGCGAGCGCTTCACCACCCTCTTCGCCTACTACTGGAGCGCGAGGAACCAGCCCGCCGTTGTGCGCGCCGAGGGCAGAGAATGGCACACCACGCGCCGGTTCAGCGACGCCGCTGCCCAGGGCGTTCGCGCCGCGT
>JASFTE010000372.1:0-5390 GCA_050114035.1 Armatimonadota bacterium
CGTGCAGCTCGCGGGTGAAGCGGTCGAGCGAGGCGGAGTCCATGGAGCGGATGTGCAGGTAGTAGACGCGGCCGTCGGAGAGCTGGCTGGCCATCTCGCGGCGCCGGCGCACCCAGCGGTCGTAGAGGAGGTTGTACCAGTCGCCGCGGCCGATGGGTTTGACGGAGATGGTGCGGGCGTTCCTGCCGCCCTGCTTCCGGGCGACCTTGAGCTGGACTCGTTTGCCGATCTTGCCGTTGAGGTTCTCGTGCATCCGCTCGTCATTCTCGACGGGCTCGCCGTCTATCTCGAGCACGTACTCGCCGGGCTCCACGCGGCTCTCGGGCTTGTCCGTGGGGCCGTAGGGCATGACGTCAACGACGCGGACGCCGGGCCCGGTGTGCTCGGGATCGAGCCAGAGCCCGAGGAAACCGGTGTCCGGGCCGTCGCGCCCGCCGCCGGAGACCGAGAGGTGGGAGGCGTTGAGCTCGCCGATCATGCGCGCCATGAGATTGTGGAGGTCCCGAGGCGGCAGGGCGCCGTCCACGTGCGCTCCGTATCGGTCGCGCGCGGCGGCCCAGTCCACGCCGCGGTGCTGTGGGTCGTAGAAGCGCTCGTCGAGCAGGGCCCAGCCCTGCTCGAAGGCGCGGAGCTGGTCCTCGCGCGAGTCGATCTGCATGGTCGCCTTGAAGCTGACGGTCCCGGCGCTGCCGCCGCCGTCGCCGACCTTCCTCAGCGCGCCGTCGCTCAGGAAGAACAGCGTGCTGCCGTCGCTCTGCCAGCGGAGGTTGCTTGCGGGCATCTTGCCCGGGATGAACTGCTTGGCATCTTCGCCGTCCGGCGAGACGCTCCACACCTGAGGCTGGCCGCGGACGCGGAGCGTGTAGACGAGCCTGTCGCCCTTCGGGGAGAGCGCCAGGTCCGACTCGTTCTCCTCGGTGCGGGTGAGTCGGGTGACGCGGTCCTCGATGCGGTCGAAGTCGATGGTGATGGGCTTGATCGGCTTCTTGGGCTTCGCCTGTTCGTTCTTCTTCTCGCCCTTCTGCTCGTCTTCGTCCTGCTTCTTCGCGTCCTGTGCCCTGTAGTCGTTGAAGGTCGTCGGCTTGCGCTGCAAGTCGATGGCGTAGATGTCATAGTTCTCATGGCGACGGGAGCGGAAGAAGACTCGCTTGCCATCGGGCGACCATTGGCCGGCGGAGTTGGAGCCCGGGTGCTTTGTGATGTTGACCGCCTCGCCGCCGTCGATGGGCATGATCCACAGGTCGCGCGTGCCCACGAGATCCCGTTTGTCAAACAGGATCCAGCGGTAGTCGGGCGAGAAGCGGAAGCGGCCCAGGAAGGGGCCCGGATGCAGGTCCTGGACCCGGCCGCCGTTGGCCGGGATGGAGTGCAGGCTGCCCGTGTAGCCCCTGGTGAAGTAGATGCGCTTGCCCCGAGGGCCGAAGCGGGGATTGTGTTCGTACTCGGGGGACTGCAGGAGCAGACGCGGCTGCCGCTTCGCCACATCCACCAGGTACATGTCCGTGTTCCCGTTGCGACGTGTCGAGGTGAAGACGAGCTGCTTGCCGTCCGGCGACCAGGTGTAGTCATAGTCGGTGGCCGGCGAGTCGGTCAGGCGGATGGCGTCGTTCTTGAGATCGGGGCGGACGAGGAAGATCTCATCGTGCACGCGGATGGCCACGTACTTGCCGTCGGGGGACACCTCGATCTCCTGAACGTCGCCGGTGAGCTCTTCTGTCCTGACGAAGTTCTCGCGGGAGTCGGCCGCGCCGCGGAGCTCGAGCCTGCGGGGATCGGCGCCTGAGGTGGGTACGGTCCACAGGTCGAAGTTGTGCTCGAAGACGATGGTGGAGCCGTCCCGGGAGATGGCCGGATAGCTCACGGCGCCGGTCTCGAAGGAGGTGAGCGGCGTCTTCTTCCCGTCGGCGAGGTCGATGCGGCAGAGGTTCGGCCGGCCGAACTGCTCCGTGACGCAGAATATGCTGTCGCCGCCGGGAGAGAACATGGGCCGGCGATCGGGCCCGTCGAAGTGCGTGACCTGCGTCATGGAGCCGGCGGTCGGGTCGAAGATGTGGATGTTGGCCGCGCGGCTGCCTCGGTAGCCCTTGCGCCACCACGCGCCGCCGCCGCGGATGAGTGCGATGCGCCGGCCGTCCGGCGCCCAGGCGGCGTGCGCGAGGCTGAAGGCGTCCTCCACGAGGCACCGTACGCGGCCCGTGCCGATGTCGATGGAGTAGATGCTCCGCAGGCGCGTGCTGCGGCCGCTGGAGGCGAACAGCAGGGATTCCCCGTCCGGCGACCAGTCCGTCACCTGGTCCGAGGCGCTGTGGTGCGTCACGCGCAGCACGTCGCCACCTGTCGCCGGCACGACGAAGATGTCATAGTTGCCCCACCGATCGGACGAGAAGGCGATCCACTTCCCATCGGGCGACCAGCGGGGATAGGCATCGTAGGCGTTGTGCACCGTGATGCGGTGGGCGATGCCCCCGGCCGCCGGAGCCACCCACAGGTCGCCACGGTAGGAGAAGCACAGCGTCGAGGCATCCGGCGAGAGCGCCGGGTAGTGCGCGTCCCGAATGTGCGGCAGCTCGCGAGGCAACAACGCGGCCTGCGCCACAGCATTGATGCCTGCCAGGATGCAGCTCAGGGCAACTACGTGTCGCATGCCTAACTCCCGCGGGCGTCGCTCTCCTTCTGGGCCAGCTCGCGCACGAATTGGACGAGTTCCACAACCCTGGGCCAGCGGTTCAGAGGGCTGATCAGGTAGATGCCATCGACCGACGGCACGATCGCCTCGATGAGCTCGCGAGCGATCGTCTGGCCCTCGGCCGCCTGCTCGTCCGGTGTCTCCAGGGCGGCGAGGCGGCGTCGGGCGTCGTCCGGCACGCGGATGCCGGGGACCTCGTTGTGCAGGAACTCCGCGTTGCGGCTCGACACAAGGGGGAAGACGCCGACGAATACGGGCAGGCCGACAGAGCGCGCCTCGTGGATCATCCGCTGGGCATGCTCGGGGGCGAATACGGGCTGGCTCATGGCGAAGTGCGCGCCCGCGTCGCGCTTTCTCGCGAGACGGCGCAACTCCGCATCCGGTCGGCCGGCGTTGAAGTTGACGGCCACGCCGATGGAGAAGTTCGTGCGGGCCTCCAGGGGCGCGCCTGCCAGGTTGTGGCCGCTGTTAAGGCGGCTGATCAGATCCACGAGGCGGTACGAGTTCAGGTCGAACACGCCGGAGGCCCTGGGCTGATCGGAGAGCGCGGCCGGGTCGCCCGTGACCGCCAGCACGGCCTCGAGGCCCAGCAGGTGTGCTCCCATGAGCCCTGCTTGCAGGCCGATGACATTGCGGTCGCGACAGGTGACATGGGCGATCACCTGGATTCCGGTGCGCTGCCGCACGAGCGCCCCCGTGGCGATGTTGCCGACGCGAAGGGCTGCCAGGGGATTGTCGCCGATAGCAACGGCGTCCGCGCCGGCCTCGCGCACGGCGCGCGCGCCGTGCAGTACGTGCTCGATGCGAAGCTGTCGCGGCGGGTCGATCTCCACGATCACTGGGAAGCGGTCAGGCGCGAGGCCGTCGAGCAAGCCGCCCTTACCGATCTCGGGGGGGGCTTCGGGAACGGTCACCCGCTCGGGCGCCACCGCAACGCGCGGCGCCCCGGGCGCCGGACGTGCGTCGAGCGCCTCGCGGATTGCGCTGATGTACGCCGGGCCCGTGCCGCAGCAGCCGCCGACGAGGCATGCCCCCAGATCTGCCATCTCGGCGACGCGCTCGGCCACGTACTGCTCGTTGGCCGCGTAGTAGGTGCGACCGTCCTGGATCTCTGGCATGCCGGCGTTGGGGAAGGCGGAGATGAGCACGTCGTCGAGCGCGGCCAGCGCCCGCACCGCGTCCAGCGTCCGTATCACGCCGCGGCCGCAGTTGGCTCCGACGACGGCCGCGCCACGCTCGATGCACGCCTCTGCGCACTCGGCTGCCGGCTGCCCATACGCGGTGCGCCCGGGGGCGGAATAGATGAGCTGGGCGATGATGGGCAGGTCGCACACGCGCCGGGCGGCGTCGATGGCCAGGAGGATCTCGTCCAGGTCGGGGAATGTCTCGAGCAGGATCGCGTGGACGCCGGCCTCGGCGAGCACCGTGATTTGCTCGGAGAAAGCGGCGGCGATCTCGTCAGGTGACAGCGGGTCGCCGGCGCTCGGATCCGCCGCAGTCGTGGGGCCGACGGCGCCGGCCACGAGGCACTTCGAGCCGGCCGCCCGCAGTGCGAGCTTGGCGCCCGCGTAGTTGATGTCGCGCACCTTCCCGGCAAGGCCACGCGGAGCGAGGTGCGTGGGGTTCGCCTGGTATGTGTTCGTCTCCAGGACGTCGGCCCCCACGCCCCTGTACTCCCGGTGGATGCCAGTGATGAGGTCGGCATCCGTAAGGTTGAGCTCCTCATAGCATACGCCTGCAGGGACGCCGCGCTCATACAGCAGCGTCCCCATGGCGCCGTCGCCGAGGGCCACCTTCTCCGTGAGCAGGTCCAGGAATGCCGAGGACACGGGGACGCCTCCCTACGGTTGGGCCACCTCGCCGGACGCGATGGCCGAGCGGAGCCTCCCCTGCACGTTGCCGTCGTAGAAGTCGCTCGCCCATCGGCCCGGGGGCACAATGTCGTCGATCTGGTCCAGCTCGTCAGTGGTCAACTCCACCTCGCACGCTGCCACCGTGTCGCGCAGGTGCTCGAGCGTGCGCGGGCCGATGATGGGGGCCGTCAACCCGGGCCGTGTGAGCAGCCACGCGTGGGCGAGCTGCGCCAGAGTGATGCCCCGGGCCTCGGCGATGGGGCGGAGCCTATCCACGGCGTCCAGGGCCGCCGGCGTGAACCGCGTGTCGCCGGGCTTGGCCTTCTCGTAGCGACTGCCGGCCGGCTGGGTATCGCCCTTGCTGTACTGCCCGGACAGGATCCCGTAGGCGAGCGGCCCCCACGAGATGATCCCAATGCCGTGCCGGATGCAGGTCCACACGAGATCGTTCTCGATGGCCCGGTCGAGGATGTTGTACGGGGGCTGCTCACTTACCATGCGGGGCAGGCCGCAGCCTTCGCTCAGCGCCAGCGCCTCCATGATCAGCGTGACGGGCCACTTGGAGGTGCCGATGTAGAGGATCTTCCCCTGCCGCACGAGCGTATCGAGGGAGCCGAGTATCTCATCCATGGGCGTGGTGAGATCGACGACATGAAGCTGGTACAGGTCGATGCGGTCCGTCTGCAGCCGCTGCAGACTCGCCTCGCACGCGCGGGTGAGGTGGTAGCGGCTCGCGCCGTGGTCGTTGGGCCCGTCACCCATGCGCGCCACGGCCTTTGTCGCCAGGACGACCTCGTCGCGGCGGCCGCTCTCCGCGAGGGCCTTGCCGGTGATCTCCTCGGCGACGCCGC
>JASFTE010000373.1:0-5384 GCA_050114035.1 Armatimonadota bacterium
AAGCCATGCGCGGCGCCGATCGCCACATCCTTTGAGCAGAAGTTCCCTGAGTTGAGAGCCTTCCGCTCTGCTGCATACCTCTTCGTCATGCAGTCGCGCCACGCCAGGCACTCCGGTCGCGCCGCCGACTGCGTCGAGCCGCTGCACACCGCCTTGCGATTCGCCCAGGCTGTGGGTGTGCGCGCCGACGTTATGCACCGCCTCAGATCGCTGGCCATGGAGGCCATCACGCTCGGGGAGCTCCGACACGCTATCAACTCCGGCACACTGAGTCCCGAGCAGCTCCAAGGGGAAATCAAGTTCCTGGAGGAGCTCGAGGCCACGGAGCCACCGCTGGAGCAAGTCGTCGAGGCGGAATTCCAGGGGACGAGGGCCGGCGCGCTGCAGTACGACCGCCAACTGAAGGCTGGAGGACGCAGGCTGCCGCTCTTGCTCGGCTACAATCCGAAGGCCCTGATTCGCAGGCTGGAGCAGGACCGGCACGATGCCCTCTCATTCATCGAACTTCCCTATAGCTCGGTGCCGCCTCCCCTACCGCAAAGGGCAAAAGGGGGATTTCGAATCCCCTCCGTCACCGCCGTGATCGGCGATACGACCAGCGGGACGTTCATCTTCGGATGTCGGAGCGTCATCAGATCGCACATGCGTACATCCTCAGGTCGCAGAGGAACCCAACTGCTGGCCGCGGTCGAACTCCATCGCTCGCGGCATGGAGGTCTGCCTGGGACATTGCAGGAGCTCCAGAGCATGAAGCTGCAGGGCGTGGAGGCGATGTCAATCACCGATCCGCTCTCGGAGAAGCCCTTCATCTACCGCCTCAACGGCGATGACTACTGGCTCTACAGCGTCGGCGACAACCTCACGGACGACGGGGGACGGCCAAGGCGGCCGGGCCAGAGCAACGTGGAGGACGACGTCGTATTCCACAGGCCGGCCACCGCGGAAGGCGACCCCAACACCTGATCGGAAACTCCCGAATTCCCGCTGACGTCGCTGGCGTTCCCCACGCACGCCGGCGTCCCAGCAAGCTACCACACCAGCAACCGCGGCTCAGTGTCTATTCCACGAGGGTCTACCCCGTTGGCCGCAGCGACGCCTCCAGCTCCGCCACGGATGTCGTCGCCGATACGTACACCAAGCTATCCCCAAGCTGCTCCCCGGGCGTCAGCGGATTGCCGAACAAGTCCACCAGCTTCAGACCTGCTGCATCGGGGAGCGCGTATTCGGCGTGGCCCGCCGTTGTGGACAGCACCGCCACGGATCGCGTCGCGCCGGTGCCCTCGAAGAGATACGCGAAAACGCCCTCCGCGAGCGTCACCGTCTTGACGAACCGCGTGTCCTCCAGGTACCACGCGAGGATGGCGTGCGCCGCGCCGCTCGGGTGCACGTAACCCTCCGGGGAGACGATGACGCGCCACTGTGACGGGGCGTCGAGGGAGCTCTGGGCGTGCATGGAGTACAGGAACAGCTTCGCCGCCCCCTGCGCCAGCACGCTCACAACGTACCGGCATAGCCGATCCGACGTGTCGAAGGCATCCTCGGGATTCGGGAACGGCAGTGTGTGGTTGTAAAAGCCGGGCCCTATGGTGTCCCGCGCCGCTGACCCCTCGGTCATCCAGACGGGCTTGGGCAGCGTGTCGAAGCGCTCCGCGATGGGCCCGGTCGCCGTCTCAAAGCCTCGCTCGACCACGTCCCCCGGGTAGCCCGGCTTGCCGCCGATGTACGCGTGGTAGCAGACGGCATCGCAGTAGTCCATTCCACCGGCGGCGAGGATCGCTTGCGTCCATTCCCTCCCGCCGAAGCTGCGCGAGCTGCCACCGCCCGTGGTGGAGTTGAAGCCGAGGACGGTGATGCCGGGATCCACCGACTTGGCGGTCTCGAACGCCGTCTTCATCAGCCGGACGAAGTCGCCGGGCGCATCCTCGCTCGTGATGTACCCCGCCCGGTCCGACTTCGTCTCGTCATACCCCACGCCCCACCAGGCGTGGATCCACGGCTCGTTCCAGACGTCATAGGCGTCAATCACGCGGCGGTAGCGCGTCGCCACGGTGCGAACGTAGTTGGCGTAGTCTTCCATGCGCTTCGGCTGGTAGTAGCGGTCGAAGTAGCCGTTGTGGCGCCTCCCCGGGAAATAGCTCGCCCACTCGGGAGCGGTGCCCAGCTCGCCCAGGACTTTGACGTGGTGCGTGCGATACCGCCTGATCTCCTTGTCGCGGAACGTCCACTCCCCCCGCTCCCGCTCCAGATGGTACCACCCGAGGTACTGCAGGCCCGCATCGTGCAGCCGGGTCCAGTTGGCGCCGACCGCCTTCACCATGATGTTGTGCCGCGTCGTTGAGTTCGTGTGCACGCCGAAGGGAGAATCCGGCGCGTCCCTGCCCCAGTAGCGCGGCCGCGGCAGGCGATAGACGACGAGCTCGTTGTACGTGCTGATGCGCTTGCCGTCGGCATCCTCGACCCACGCCTCGATGCGGAACGGCCCCAGGGGCTTCTCCGGGAACACGTCATACCGAACGTCCCCGGTGGCGCGTCCCCCCTCCCGGAGACGGACGACCGCCAGCGCCTTCTCCTCGTCGTACGCGTTCACGACCTTGCACCGCAGAACGGCTCCCGCGTACTCCCCGGTGACGCAGTATGCCACCACGGCCGGCTCATCCTCGAACTGCACCCGCGCGGCGGCCGCGTCCGAGGGCGGACAGGCGAGCGCCACCTCGCACGGCACCTGGGGCGCGTACGGGCGGGGCTGCTCCCCGGCCTCGACCTGCAGCGCGTCGAGCCAGAACGTCTGCTCCGCCTCGATTCGCAGACCGTACGCCCGGGCCATGAGAACGGGCTTGAATGTCACCTGGACCCGCTGCCAGTCGCCGGCCGCGTCGCCCAGCTCGAAGGACTGCTGCGCTATCTGCCGCCCGTCGCAGCGCACCGAGAGCCGGAATGGGCCCGACCCTCGCACATACACGCTCGCGGTATGCGGCTGGAAGGCCAGCGGCACCGCGAAGGGCGCCGACCACAGGACCGTGGGCTCATCCGTGCGCACCTGGAGGGCAGGCGATCCGCTGGGGCCGACCTGGCCCCCGTCCGGGCCGACCTGCACGTCGTCACCGTCGGAATTGTCCCGGCCCAGCGCCCACCCGCTCTGCAGCCCGAGCGGGAAGCGGGAGGTGCGCACCAGGTTCTGCTCCGCCGCGTCCGCGAATCTTGCCTTGAGTTCCTCGATGTAGTCGGCGCGCGTGAGCCGGCTCAGTTCCAGCCTGGCCAGGTCAAGCTGCCCGGCCGCGCCGACGTTGATCCAGAAGCCGACCTCGTGGTCTATCCTGGTCAGCCGGAACTCGTGGCTGTAGTCGCGCCATGCGGCATCCAGCCCGAGCCGCCGCTCCCAGTGGAACGTGTACGGGCGGCCCGCGTCCCTGACGCCGACCTGGAGCGACGCGCCGGGGATGCTGCGCGCCCGGATGCTGAGGCGATAGAAGGTCTCCTCCGTCACGCCGGGGAGCACGTGCGAGAGCTGGCAGCGGCCGGTCTGCAGCTCGGTCACGCTGAGCCGCAGGAAGCCGCGGCCCTCCTCGTCCAATCGCTCCCAGTGGGCACGCACGTCCGGGGCCCAACTGGAGTTGTCCCGCCAGTCGCCGGCCATCACGCCGGTGACCCGTTCGTTCGCCTGCCCTCCGCGCTCAACCACCGGCCTGTCCGCGGCCCCGAAGTCCGTGTCGATGAGCTGCTCCGGAGCCGCGAGCGCCGCACCCGCGATGCCAAGAAGCACGAGGCAAACGGCAGCATGGTGAAGCATTGGGCGTCCTCCCATGGTTCGGCTCGCGTCTCACTTCGCGCGTGCGTACTTGCGCAGCGTCGCGACGAGCGGATTGACGCGCTCGCCGGACATGAGGCCGGTCCGGTGGATCTCATTGCCGGAGTAGTTCCACCACGCCCAATGGATACGGTACTTGTCGTGGATCCCCAGCACGTCCTCAAGCCACAGGCGCGGGGCGTCATCGGGACCGAGGAACGAGATGCCGAACTCCCCGTGGAACAGCTCGGCCTGATTGCGGATGTGGAAACGGATGGGCGAGAGCATGCGCTCCTCCCACCCCTCGTACGAGCGGAAGCGCTCCTCATCCAGCTGGTACCGCGGGTACCACAGGTCCCATCGGTGGCAGTCGCCGGTGTGGGGCCCGTAGAAGTGGAACTGGTAGATGGTGTTCGGGTCGCCGGTGGGCTCCGTCATGTCCAGGTCCTCGGGCTGGGCCCAGCCGCCGCCGGCCTCGACGGAGACGGGATGCACGGGATCGACCTCGCGGATGGCGGCGGTCAGCTCGCGGACGAAGGCGTTGTACTCATCCCAGGCGTTCCGCGTCAGAGGCCGCCCGCCGTACAGCCCGGCGGGCTCGTTCATCAGATCGTAGCAGACGAGGTCCGGCGGCAGGTCGCGGCAGTGCCGCGCCATCTGCACCCAGAAGTCCCGGACCTGCCGGCGATTCGCCTCCGTGAGGCGACGGCCCTCGAGTCCGAACCAGTTCAGAAAGCACGTGAGGCCCAGTCGCTGATGCGTGTCCAGCATGGCGTCCAGCCAGGCAAGGGCCTCATCGGCGAACTCCACGCGCGATGTGTCAGTGAATCGCCGGTCATCGTGCCGGAAGAAGCCCGTGTTGTGGAAGGGGATCTGCGGGCGGAAGCACGTGGATCCCCACTCCTTGACGCGGATGAACATGGGCTCCCCGAGGCGCCGCTCTTCGCCCAGTGAGCCGATGCCCATGTAACGAACCGAGGGCTCTACGCGCCCATAGGAGTACGCCACCTCCGACTGGCCCAGCACGGCGCGATAGGTGCCGCAGTCCGAGTCCGGGTAGTACCCGCTCCGGGAGCGGCAGCCCAGGTCGAGCACCTTGCCTTCGACTCGCGCCTCGGGCCACTTGTGCTCCAGAGCATAGGAGAAGAGCATCGGGAGGGGTGCGAGCGGGAGGGAGGTGGTGCCCCAGTCATCATTGAGCTCGAGATACTCGTACGCCATGCGCACGCTGCAGCGATCCCCGTCGAAGGACAGTCGCTCCACATAGCCGATGGGGTACCGCATCAAGGCGCGCGACCAGAGCCGGCAGCGCTCGACCTGTTCGGTGCCAGGCTGGGCGTCCAGGGGACCGTCGAGCGGCCGGACGAGCATGATCCGGGCGCCGCGGCGGGCTAACTGGAGCTCGATCGCCAGGCCGCCGAAGCCGTCCTCCACGGCCTCGATGAATGTGGGACGGCGCTCGAGCGCCACGAGGAGTGGACGAGGAGCCATGTCATCGTCCTGTGTGCTCCACAGCAGAAGCCAGTTCTCCTCCAGCTCCCCGCCCTTCGGCAGCGGGTCATCCAATCCCGTGCCGAGATCCGTGACCTGGACCTTGCCG
>JASFTE010000374.1:0-5378 GCA_050114035.1 Armatimonadota bacterium
CGTGCGCCTCGCCTTCCCGGACGCTGAGGCGCGCAGGCACATCGCCGAGATAGACGGCGAGCGCATCGAGAACAAGGACGAGCCCCTCAGCGGCCCATACCACTACAATGCCCACATGATGATCCTATTCTGGGACTTGATCGAGGAGAGCCCGGTCTTCAGTGACGAGGAACGCCTCCGCATCACCAACGCCTTCGCCAGGCAGCTCGACCATCGCAAGGGTGAGGGCATCTACCGCCTGACCGAGCCGCCGGCCCACGTTGGCTCGCGCCACGGCCAGTGGTCGGCCGTCTCGCTGTACTGCCTCGGCCGCTACTTCCAGAGGGACTACCCCAACCCGATCTGGGCACAGTGTGTCCGGGGCGCGCAACTGCACTTCGCGCCGCTGCGTGAGCACGCCTGGGTGTCAGGCGAGAACGATAACCTGTTCTGGTACAACACCGCGATTGCCCCCATCTTCACGTACATGCTGCTGTCGGCCGATCGAGGCCCCCTCGGGAGTGGGAGCGCCCAGCGGCTGCTCCGCGGGCAGGAGATGCTCATCTCCGGACGGCTGCCCGACTGGGCCCTGCGCTCGGCCTCCATGGGCTACCTGCACAAGGCGGCGTACCTCACGCATGATGGGCGCTGGCTCGAGTACCGGGATCGCACCGGCGTGGACCTGAGTGTCTTCCGCCTCGGGCAGTCCTTCTGGCCTGACCACAGCCTCCAGCCGCGTCAGCCCGACGACTTGACCGGCAGATGGAGCATCAACTCCCTTCCTCGGCCAATGTGGCGCGCTCGACGCAGCGGTATCCCACTCCAGCAGTCCTTCATGTTCGGCAGCTTCCGCACCGCGCCGGACGCATCCGGCGACTTTGTCCTCATCGACGGCTTCAACGGCGCCTCGCGCAACCCATACCACACCCTCGCCGTCCTCGAGCTCCGCATCGACGGGCAGACGCTCCTGCAGGGATACCGCAACCAGGTGCTGACACGGGCCGACGGGCTCGTCGAGCCGAAGATCGCCATGAACGCCGCACTCCTGCACGCTGATGTCCTCGGCGGGACGGCCATCGCTGCGGCCCAGGTCCCCGACGCCGCCTACTGCAACTGGCGCCGGATGCTGCTCCAGCGAATCGGCCGGTACGCCCTCGTCGTTGACGACCTGCAGTTCCGCACCGGCAGCGACAACATCGAGGTGCAGACCCTCTGGGAGACGCCCAGCGCCTCCTGGGACACAGACGAGCAGGTGCTGCGCATCCGGGCCGCGGGCGTGTCAGCAAAGCCTCCCGGCTGGCACACCGTGCGCGCGCTGGACTCTGAGTGCATCAGCCGACCGGAGGGAGACGAGTATCTTCGCCGACTCGACGATCTCGGCATCATGCTCCTGCGGGCCGCCGAGCCGGGCGCCCACATGGAGATGACGTTCGAACTGCCGGCGGCGGTCGCGGGCGACGTGTACGCGGAGTTCGTGAACTACCTCGACCGCGGCGTGGTGCGCATCTTCCTTGACGGCAAGCGGTTGGGGGACGACTACGACAGCTACGCCGACACTGCCACGCCGGGGCGGGCCGCGCTGGGCACACACGATTTGACCGCCGGCACGCATCGCCTGCGCGTGGAGGTCGCCGCGAGACATCCGGGGTCCGAGAAATGCTACGTGGGCCTCGCGGGCCTTGGTGTCCGGGCAGAGGGAGCGCCGTCCGCCCCCGCGGCTCGGGCCTTCGGGATACGGCCCTCCGACCTCATGCGGGCCAGGCGCAGCGGACGCTTCACCACGCTCGAATGGCTCGGAGCCGTCAAGGAAGGCCAACACCTCATCTTCTTCTCCCTGCTGGCCGGGAGCCTGGCAGATGCCCCCCAGTCCGTTGCGTGCGTGCGCGTCGCGGACAACGCCGCGGCGCTCGCCGTGCCTGCTCCCGCCATCGCCGTGGTGGGTGAGTATGGCGGCGTGAACGCGCGCCTGGCCGTCCTGGCGCAGGACCATCTCCACGGTCACAACCTCACGAGCGCCGGCGTGGACGACGTGCTCGTCGCGGCAGACACCCCGGTTGACGTAGACTGGGACTTCGCTGCCGGGGCGCTGCACATCGTCGCTTCGCAAGACACTAGTCTGACCCTCCGACTCGCGTCCCCGGACGACGCAACACTGGATGGCGAGCCGGCGCGGGGCCGGACCGGCGGGGATGGCATGACCTCCTTCACGCTCTCTGCCGGCCGGCACATCTTCAGCGGCGCGCTGCCCGAGAGGGCCGCGCGAGAGACAGCCGCCGTCCGCCTCGCCGCTCTGCTATCGCAAGGCGCCCGGGAGCGCGCCCGTCTGGCAAAAGCTGCCACCGACGCCCCGCGCCCCGCTGCGCCCGATCTCACCGAGGCGATGGCCGCGAGCGTGGGCGGGGAGATCGTGGATGTCATCGTGATTCCGGACGGCGATAGCCGCCTCATCTGTGCCGCCGAGGGCGTCACCGTCCATGCCCTGTCGCCCGACGGCGCCGAAGTCCGGCGCATGCAGGCCGACGGCGACATCCGGATGCTCCGCTGGTGGGACGAGCACGAGTTGCTTCTCGCTGGCTGTGCGGACGAGCAGGTGATCGCCTTCGACCGCGAGGGGAAGCGACGGTGGGTGTTCACCTCCGAGATGGACCCGGCCGTGTTCCGCGCGGCGAAGACGTACTGGTTCAAGTCCGCCCCGAGCCACGCGGGCATCCACGGGCTGCACAGCGGCGTGTTCATCAACGCCAGAAGCCAGGCGTTCGTCGGCAGCGCGTGCACGCTCGAGATCCTCGACGAGAACGGGAAGCTCATCAAGCGCATGCCGCAGTTCTGGGGTGATCCATCGACCTTCGCCATAGTGCCCGGGCCCGATGGCACCCTGAATCTGCTCGCTGCGCGCCACTCCAACGGCACCAACACGGTGCGCATCATCAACAACGAGAAGCTCGAGCCCGGAGAGCGGGGCTTCTATTCGGTGCCGCCAGGCCACACGTACGTGCCTGGCTGGTCCAGCATGAACCGGCACCATCTCTTCTACCAGGACCTCGATGGCGACGGCAGGGGAGAGGTGGTGAGCGAGATCAACGGCACGTGGAACCGCGTCACCGTCTGGAGCGTCGATGGCACGCCGCTGTACGATGCCAGCTTCGGCCCGGGCGACAGGATCCCGGCCAAAAACATGCGGGATCTCGACATCGCCGACCTGGACGGTGACGGCAAGCAGGAGATCATCGTCGCCACGTCCGGCGGCCTGGTCGTCGCCCTCGACCACCAGTGCAGGAAGCTCTGGGCCACGCGCCTGCAGAGCCCGCCCACTGTCATGAAGTGCATGAGGGCCGCCGACCGGGCGCCGTGGGTCGTCGTCGGCTGCGAGGACGGCACAGTGCCGGTGCTGGATGGCGCGGGGGAACTCATTCGCCGCGGAGCCGTTGGGGCAACGCCCTCATGCATCGCATCCTGTCCTGCGCCTGGCGGCACTCCCGTCGTCCTCCTGGCCACTACCAGGGGCGAGATCAGAGGATTCAGGATCGGGCAGTGAGAGGCCACGACCCGTCAGAACTCTCGCTGCAGTAGCGCCGGCAGCTCGGCCACGCTCGGGATGATGTGGGTGTGTGAAGTCGCGCCGAGCGATACGGCGTCGTGACTGCCGCTGAGCACGCCGATGGCGCCCGCCAGGCCGGCCCGGGTGGCCGACTGCAGATCCAGCGGCGTATCGCCGACCGCGACGACGCGTGAGACGTCACCGACGCCGACGGCCGCCATCGCCGTGAAGATCATGTCCGGCGCCGGCCTGCCCTCGGGCACGTCCTCGCTGCAGATGGCGCAGTCCACCACCGTGTCGTCCCAGCCCAGATTCCCCAGAATCTCCTCCATCACCGCCCGGTAGAACCCCGTGTTGAGCCCGATCTTGATGCCATGCTCCCGCAGCCAGGCGAAGGTCTGCATCGTACCGGGGATTGGCTCGTTGCCTCCCTCATAGCTTCGCTCCAGCGACTCCCGGAACGCCTGGTACACCGTGTCCACGAGCCCATGGTCCGCTTCGGGTGCGTGCGCGGCGATGAGAGTGGCTATCGTGGCGCGTTTCGAGGCGCCCATGTACCGCCGCACCTCGGACTCCTCGACGGGTACGTCGTGGGCGCGCAGCGCCTCGATGTAGGCCTGGCGCACGTTGCCCCGGTCCAGCACCGTCGTGCCGGCCATGTCGAAAATGGCTAACTGGATACTGCCCATGAATACGCTCCCGTCCTCCTGCGCACGCGGCTGGTCATTCCTTGCGTGACGCGCCAATGATGCGCCGGTACAGCCCCCACGCCTCCAGCCGCGCCGCGATGTCCGGATCCACGGTCACGTGGCCCGTCAGCTTCAGGCAATCGCCGTAGTCCCGGCGGTCCATGGAGAGCAGGAACTCCTCCAGCTTCACCCGCAGCTCCTCGGCCACATCACGGTGCTCGGCGACCACGTTCTTCTGTTCGTCCCGGTCGGTCGCCACGTGGTACAGTTCGTCGTTGGCGTCCGAGCTCCAGATGTACTTCCACTCGTGCGTGCGCGCGGCTTTCAGATGCCGATTGAAGACCCGGATGTCCACGTTCGGATGTTCATTGAGGATCCAGTGGAACGGCTCCAGTGGCTTCTGTGTCTCCGCCACGGCGAACTCGCGCACGGCTGGCCCCGTGGCCACATCCGTGAGGCTATACCCCTGCATCTCGCGCCACACGGCCTCGTCACCGACGCCGGCCATCGCGAGGATCGTCGGCATCACGTCCACTGTCTGCACGAGGTCCAGGATCCGCCTGCCGCCGCCGAACCCGTGAGGATACCGGATGACCAGCGGGGTGTGCAGCATCGTATCCCAGATGGCCGTCTGGCAGTGCGCCGTGTGGAAGCCGTGCTCCCCCTGCGTGTCGCCGTGGTCGGCGGTGACGATGAAGGCCGTGTCGTCCAGGATTCCCCGCCGCGCCATGTTGTCGTAGATCATCCCGATGCGCTCGTCCACGCACGCGGTCTCCCCGTCACGCAGCGAACGCACGATCTCCCACTGCCGCTGTGTCAGCGTCACCTCGCCCGCGGTGCCGCTGAACTGCTGCTGCGGGATCCGCTTGGCCAGGTCGTCCTCGACGCCCTCGAGCAGGAATCTCTCGCTCGTAGCCGTAGCACGACATGGCGGGCGCGCGCTGTGTGTCAATCATGTAGATGAAGAAGTTCGCTCGTCTCATTGAGCTGGTCCGCTCCCGGGTAGTAGGGGCGACCCGGCGGGGCGCGCCTACAATGTGATGCGCGAACGGCTAGCCCCAATCGGCCCGCACAGCGCTCCACCGACCCCGAAAATACTTGCGACAGAACCCCTATGAGTTGACTGGGCCAAAGTGCCCCGAATCGCCTCCGTTTACGGCGCAGCCCCCGGC
>JASFTE010000375.1:0-5375 GCA_050114035.1 Armatimonadota bacterium
TTGGGCTGCGCGTCGCTCGCGCGAGGGTTCTTCAGGTAGTACATGAAGCCGTCCTCGGCGCCCACGAGCAGGTCCGGCACGCCGTTGCGGTCCCAGTCAACAGTGGTCGGGCATGTTGTGTGCCCGGCGAGCGCGCGCGGGTGAACGGGGCCCATGTTCTCGAAGACGAACTCGCCGCCCTCGGTGGCCACGTTGCGCAGGAGGTCGATGCTCCTGCTGTTGACGAGCAGGTCGAGGCGGCCGTCGCCGTCCCAGTCCGCCATGGTGAGCTTGCGCCGGCCGCTGCGGCCGGCCCAGCCGCAGTTGAGGCGCAGGAGAGGGCGCTCGTGAGGCATGGAAGCGGACGCGCCGCGGAAGGCGCGCTTGCCGGGCGTCTTCTCCCCTCGACCGAGGAACCACAGGTAGCCGTCGCCGTCCACTGAGCTGAGGTCGTTGACGCCATTGGCGTCGGCGTCGAAGGCGACCGGCCTGTTGGCGTTGTCGAAGACGCTGGAGGCCGCGTCCGCGGCGTAGAACACCTGCCGGGGCGGTAGGAGCTGCAGTTTGCCCTTGGCCCTTCGGCGTTCGAAGAGGGCCAGGAAGCCGTCGCGATCGAGCATGACGAGGTCGTTGAGACCGTCATCATTGAGGTCGAGGACGGTCGGGCTCGTGCGCCACTGGGTCACGAGCTGCTTCCGGCTCGGGGGCCACCAGTTCCACGCGGGCTTCGGAGTGTCGCCGGGCCACTCGACTCGAACGGGCTGCGCACGGCGGAGCTTTGGCAGATTCCGCGTGCCGCCGTTCCGATACCAGAGCACCTCGCCCCAGATGGAGTTGACGATGATGTCGGGCAGGCCGTCGTGGTTCCAGTCGGCGACGCACGGCGCGGTGTAGCCCCACTTGGCCTCAGCCGGGCCCTGGATGGAGCCGTTGGGCCCGGCCTGGATGCGGATGACCTTCCCGCCGGCCCTCAAGTACACCGGCGCGGCCCACCGCGGGGGATCGCCGCCGTCCAGGTTCTCGACGAGGTTGATGTACCCGGCGGTGTCGCCACAGATGAGATCCTCATCCCCGTCGCCGTCCCAGTCATAGCTGCAGGGCGTCACCAGCGCACCGCACTTCACGTTGTCGGCCTGTTGCCGGAAGAAGCGCGGGGGAAGGAACACCGGCATGCCGTTGCTCATCCGGCCCGTGTTCTCGACGAGCGCCACGCGGCCGTCCTCCTGCCCGACGACGAGATCGGTGTCGCCGTCTTTGTCCCAATCGATGGTCACCGGGACGATCATCTGCAGGTCCATGGTGATGGTCTTGCCCCGGTGCTTCAGGCGCCGCCCCTCGGCGTAGCGCGGCCGGCTGCGCGCGCCCGTGTTCTCGAAGTACGTGAGCCTGTCGAGGAACTCGCCGCAGATGATGTCGAGATCGCCGTCGCCGTCCCAGTCGGCGAGGTTGGGCGACGGGCAGCCGAAGACGTCCAGTGGGTCACCCGCGGCGAGGATCTGCTCGGCCTCGGCGTAGGCGGGGGCGTCGTTCGTGCCGGTGTTCTTCGCGAAGTACACGCAGCCGTGCAGCGGCCCGTTGGTCCACTCGCCGCGGGCGTCGAAGGCGTCATCCCAGCCGTACTCGCGCCAGTCGCTGGCGCCGATGATGAGGTCATTGAGCCCGTCGCCGTCATAGTCGCAGATCTTCCACTGGTTGGAGCGGCCGGCGTAGAAGGTCTTCTTGTAGGGTATGGCGAGGCCGGCGCTGAGGCAGTTGTCGGTGAACTCGGGATGCAACCTGCCCGGCGTGAGGACGTGCGCGGCATGGGCGATGTGGGAGATGGTGACATTGCTCTTCGCGTCGCCGAGGCGCACGGCCGGCCTGAAGATTGGGTACTTCACATCGCCCTCGGTGTTCTCGAAGAAGAAGACGCCGCTGGAGGGCTTGTTGGTGGTGGAGACGACCAGGTCGTTGTCGCCGTCGCCATCGTAGTCCATGGGCAGCGGCAGCGCCCAGAGGCCGACGCCGAGATCGACCACGAGGCCGGGGCTATTGTGCTTGATGGGCAAGAGGGCGTCCACGTCGCCGGCCGCAATCACCGGGGAGAAGAGGCCCACGAATGGCAGCGAGAGGGCGGAGATGAGGAGCGGTGTTGCGCGTCTCATGCTTTGCCCCCCTGGGTCAGACGGCGAGCCGGGCGCCGCGGGCTTCTACGGCCTTGCGCACGTCCGTCGGATCCAGGCCGCGCGGGTCGCAGCCCTGCCGGACGGCCATGGCGGCGGCGATACCGGCCGCCTGGCCCATCATGGAGCTGGACGTGGTGACTCTCGCCGACGAGAGCGCCAACTGGTCGGCCGAGAAGCAGCGGCCGGCCGCCATGAGGTTCTTGCAGCCCCTTGCGATGAGACTGCGCAGCGGAATCTGGTACGGCGGGACGAGGCGCTCATCCCTGCTCAGGATATATGTGCGCTTGTCGTCATCGGGCTTGTGCGCGTCGAGAGGGTACACGCCGCGGGCGACGGCATCGTCGAACTCCCGGCCGGCCCGCACGTCATCCACCGACAAGACATAGTCGCCGACAATCCGGCGGCCCTCCCGGATGCCGATCCGCGGGGAGCAGTGGTCGAGGATCCAGGGCTTGTTCTCGATGCGCTGGTAGTAGTCGAGCACTTCCATCATGCGGCGGCGGGCCCTGATCTCGGCGGCGGTGATGCTCTCCGTGTCGGCCGAGTCGAACATCGGGATCTTGACCTTGAGGGCGTTGCCGCGCGGGCCGTTGGGCCAGATGCTGGTCATGGGAAGGTCGTCCAGACGGCGAATCGCCTCGAACCAGCCCTCGGGCACCTGTGGACGGGCGTTCTCGGCAGCGACGTGGCGCACGAAGAACATCAATGACATGGGCAACTGCATCCCGTCTGCGGGGCGGCCCTTCACAGTCTCGAGGCGGGCGGCGCGGGCGAGCTCCGCCTCGCCGGTGCAGTCGATGAACTGCCTGGCGCGCAGGGCCTCGGGGCCGGACTTGCCGCAGACGATGCACTCGGTGATGCGGCGGTTCCGGAGGCGCGCGTCCACGAAACGCGTGTGCAGCAGCAGCCTGACGCGGCGGCGGATGAGGAGCTCCTGCAGGACGACGGCGAGGAGCTCGTGGTCGAAAAGGCGGTGATCGGCGGCGGGGTAGGGCTTGTAAGGGGCCACGGCGTCGAACTGCTCCAGGTCGGCGATGATCGCGTCGAATAGCTCGCCCTGCCCGGCGGTCTCCCCGCAGAAGGAGGCGACGCCGCCGACGGTGGAGTTGCCGCCGGCTACCGCGAAGCGCTCGACGAGTACGACGCTGGCGCCGGACTTGGCGGCGGCGCAGGCAGCGGATGTGCCGGCGATGCCGCCGCCGATTACTGCCACGTCCGCCTCGTAGCGCACAGGGACCCGGCGCCGCCAGGTGATCTGGCGCTGAGATCCTCGCGTGTCGCCCTCATCGCCTGTCACCGATGCACTGGTGACAGAGGCAATGGCCGTGGCTGATGCGGTGGTGAGGAAGTGCCTGCGGGAATGAGTCATTGCGCCCTCCCTCCTGGCGTGGGGATCGCACGAGGCGGCGTCTTCAGCCACGCGAGGTTGAAGGCGTAGTGCTGGCGGCTGCCGATCAACTGGATTACGCCGTCGGCGGTCTGGCATATCGAGAGGTAGCCGCGCGGCTCGGCGCTGGTGGCGCTCATGGTGAAGGGGCGGCCGTCCGTCGTCGCCACCTCGCGGGCGGGGCCATCGTCGCTGATCAGGCGGCGCACGGGCCACGTCTCGCCCTCGTCGAAGGAGAGCGCGGCGTAGAGCCCGGACAGCTGGCGTTCGGCTCCGGATGCGTCAGTGATGGTAAGCTGCTTGGCGAAGGAGGCGAGGAAGATGGGGCCCTCGGCAAGCCGCGTGAGCACGAGGCGCTGGCCGCCGCCGATGGGCGGGAAGGGACTGGCGGTGGAGGTCCAGGTCTCGCCCATGTCATCGGAGATGCTCCTGGGCATCATGCCGTCTATGCTGTCGCCCCGCCCCAGGGCCATGAGGCGGCCGTCGGCGAGCTGCACGATCCCCGCGTGAATGCCCGCGGCCTTCCCGCCCGGGTCGGTCCACGTCTCGCCGCCGTCCCGGCTCACGTGAATAGCCGTGCCGCCGCTGCCGCCGGATACCGCGTCGCAGGGCAGGATGATGAAGCCCTCCCGGGTCCGGAATACGGATTCGATGGGCTGATGTCTCGTCGTGTGCTCCGGCGCGATGATGCGCGCCCGGGACCAGGTGGCGCCGCTGTCTTTGGAGGTGCGCACGATGAGCGCCAGGCTCCCCCAGGTGGCCCCGGCCGAGAGTCCGACGAAGTGGTAGATGGTATGCTCGCCATCGAACCACATGGCCGGGGCGTGGTCGTTGCGGTCGGGGGCGTTCCAGAACAGGGATGCCGGCTCCCATTCCTCCTGCCCGTGGCGCAGGCGACTGGCCAGCAGGCCGAGCTCGCGCCCGCGCTCGGACACGCACGTGTACCAGGTGGCGAGCAGGTCGCCGTTCGGGCACTGCACGAGGGCCGGGTCGTGGTTGTGGTGGGAGAATATGGGGCCGTTGGAGTCCGGCGGGATCTTCACGTACGTGCGCGGGCCCTTGAAGTATGGCTGGGTGGAGTCGGGGCCCTTCGCCACCGCGCGCCGGTTTCGCTGTTTCACGTTGCGCTGATACGGTTGCGGCCGAGGACGCGGCAGAGGCTTCGTCTTCGGCATCTTGCCGAGCACGACACGGAGGCCGATCATCCAGCTCCTGTCCTCGGGCAGCGTGCCCATGCGGTTGGCGGAGCGCAGGTAGTAGATCTCGGTCCCGTGGCTCCCGCCGCGCGTTACGCGGAAGTCGCCATCGGCTCTGCCGACCGGGTCGCTCTGGTCGCGAGTTGCGTACGGGCCATACCAGTCGTGGCACCACTCCTCGACGTTGCCGTGCATGTCGTAGAGGCCCCAGGCGTTCGGCGGCGTCTGGCCCACGGTCAGGGGCACGACGTCGCCGCCGCCCCGGCCGCGCTCCGGGTCGGGGAACCACGTCTCCCGCGCGTTCTTGTGGAACACGTCCGGGAGCGTGTCGCCCGTGTGGAAGTGGGTAGTTGTACCAGCGCGACAGGCGTACTCCCACTCCGCCTCAGTCGGCAGGCGGTACGGCATGCCCTCTCTCGCCGAGAGCCATTCACAGAAGCGCGCCGCCTCGTGCCAACTGACGAACACGACGGCCTCGTCGTCCTCCGTGGAGAAGTCGAGCTTCCCGCGGAGCCGCCGATGCTTCGGGTCGAACTGCTCGTACTGGGCATTCGTCACCTCGTGCACGCCCATGTAGAAGGGCCTGCGGATGGTGACCGCGTGCACCGGCCGCTCGTCGAAGTCGCCCTCGCTGCGGTGCGGCTTTCC
>JASFTE010000376.1:0-5366 GCA_050114035.1 Armatimonadota bacterium
GCCGGTGGATCTTCCGGCCGGACAGGATGAGGACCGACCCGTTCGGCGACCGGACCGTGCGGGCGCATATGCATCCGGGGTACCAGAACCCCGACTGCATCGGGCCGTCCGGGCCGCCGGATCCGGCTCTGGCCATGCTGTCGGTGCAGTCTGCCGACGGGCGCCCCATGGCGCTGCTGGCCAACTACTGCATGCACTACTACGGCGCCAAGCCGGTATCCGCCGACTACTACGGTGAGTTCTGCCGGCGGCTGGGGCAACTCGTCGCGGCCGACGGCGTGGACCCGCCCTTCGTGGCGATGATGTCACACGGCACCAGCGGCGATCTGCATTGGATGGACTACAGTAAGCCAAAGGACCCGCCCGGCCTGGCGCCCTACGCTGACGCCCTCGCCCACCTGGCACATGAAGCCTGGGAGAGCATCGAATACCACGATTCGGTGCCGCTGGCGATGGCGCAGACGAAGCTGACGCTGGACCGCCGGCTGCCGGATGAGAAACGGCTGGCATGGGCGCGAGCGGTGCTCGCCGAAACGGGTGATGGCCCTCCGAAGACGCAGCAGGAGGTGTACGCTCGCGAGGCGCTCTTGCTTCACGAGGAGCCGACCCGCGAGCTGATCCTGCAGGCCGTGCGCATCGGCGACCTGGGCATCACGGCGATCCCCTGCGAGGTGTACGGCATCACGGGCCTCAAGCTGAAGGCCCTGAGCCCAGTGCGCCCGACGATGAACATCGAGCTGGCGAATGGGGGCGAGGGGTACATACCGCCTCCGGCCCTGCACCCGCTCGGGGGATACAACACATGGCCGGCGCGCACGGCGGGACTCGAGCGGCGGGCCGAGCCGAAGATCGTGGACGCCGTCCTTGCCCTCCTGGAGGAGGCCTCGGGCCGACCCCGGCGCGAGCACAGGCCGGGCGCGGGCGCGTACCCGGACGCCGTGCTGGCATCGCAGCCCGTCGCCTACTGGCGCATGCACGAGTTCGAGGGCCCGACGGCGGCGGACTGCAGCGGCAACTCACACCACGGCAACTACGAGGACTTCGTTGTCTTCTACCTCGGCGGGCCGCCCTCGGCGGCATTCGCCGGCGACGTGCGCCTGAGCCGATCGCCGCACTTCGCCGGAGGGCGCATGTGGGCGTCCCTGGCGGGTGTCGGGGACACCTACAGCGCCGAGCTGTGGTTCTGGAACGGGCTCCCTTCCGACGCGCGCCCCGTAACGGGCTACATGTTCTCGCGGGGGCAAGCCGGCGACACGAGCTGCCCGGGCGATCACCTGGGCATTGGGGGCACGCACCACGGGCAGGGCAAGCTCCTCTTCTTCAACGGCAATCGCCCGGGCGAAGTCCTCGGTGGCCGTACGCGCATCGGTCTGCGGACGTGGCACCACGTCGTGCTCGTCCGGGAGGGCGAGCGAGTGACGGTGTATCTGGACCGGAGCACTACGCCCGAGATTGCGGGCGAGGCCGCTGTGACCCGACCGTCGGATGCCTTCGACGTTTTCGTGGGCGGGCGGTGTGATGGCTTCGCGAACTGGGAGGGCAGGATCACTGAAGCGGCCATCTATGGCCGGGCGCTGAGTGCCGAGGAGGCGGCCAGCCATTATGCCGCCAGTGGCATGCCGGCAGATGCTGAGGAATCCCGGTGAAATGAACCGTCGAGAGCTGCTTACTATGGTCACTGCCGCCGGGCTTGGCGCGACGCGCCTCGAGGGGGACGCCGCGAGCGAGGACGGGCCCGGGCGTCTGCGGGCGGGCGCGGCTGTCGCCGACATAACGCCGGCGCCGGGCGTTGCGCTGAATGGCATCATCATGCAGTTGGGGCCCGTCGAGAAGATCCACGACCGGCTCTGCGCGCGCTGCCTGGTGCTGGACGACGGGCGCTCGCGGGTGGCGATCATCGTCGCCGATGTGACGGTGGCGAAGGCGGCGGTCTTCGACAGAGCGAAGCTCCTGGCGCACGAACGGACTGGCATCCCGACCGAGCACATGCTGATGGCCGCCACCCACACGCACGCAGCGCCGCGGATGATGGGCGACCCCGCGGCGGACATGGACCGGGAGTACTACGAGCTCGTGTGCCGGCGCATTGCGGACGCGGTGGAGGCAGCCGTGAACAGGCTGTCGCCGGCGGCGATCGGGTGGGGCTCGGCTCAAGTGCCGCAATTCACTGAGAACCGCCGCTGGCTCGTCAAGCCGGGGACCATGCCGGCGAACCCCTTCGGGCAGACCACCGACCAGGTGCTGATGTACGGCAATCGCAAGGGCATCGGGGTCGAGCCGTCCGGGCCGGTGGATCCGGAGCTGTCGGTCATCTCGGTGCGACATGCCGACGGACGACCGCTGGCCGTGCTGGCCAACTACAGCGTTCATTACGTGGGCGGATACGGCGCGAGGACGGTGAGCAGCGACTACTTCGGCTGCTTCGCGCAGGAGGTGGAGGCGCGTCTCGCCGGTGAGAACCCGGAGGCCGGCGTCGTCGGCATCTTGTCGAACGGCACGTCGGGAGATACCGGTGGGGTCGGCGGCGGCTACGCCAAGATGGCGGCGATGGCCGAGGTCCTGGGGGGTGAGGCGGTCAAGGTCTGCCGGCGGGCGGTGCATCACGATGCTGTGCCGCTGGTCGTGCGGCAGTGCGAACTGCAGCTCGGCGTCCGTCGCCCCGATGAGGCCCGACTCGAATGGGCGAAAGCAGCGCCGTCGAAGCCGCTCGCCAAGGGTGAGCACCGGTGGCGCGATGTCTACGCGCGGGAGGCGCTGTCGCTGAGTGAGTACCCGCCCACGGTGAAACTCCAGCTTCAGGCCCTGGGCATCGGCGATCTCGGCATCGTGGCCGTTCCCTGCGAGGTGTTCGCGGCCACCGGGCTGGCCATCAAGAAGGAGAGTCCGGTGAGGCCGGTCTTCACGATGGAGCTTGCCAACGACTACCACGGCTATCTCCCCACTCCCGAGGCGCACGAGCTGGGCGGGTACGAGACGTGGCCGGCACGGTCGAGCTGCCTGGAGGTAGACGCCGAGCCGAGGATACGAGCGCAGGTGCTCGAGCTGCTGCAGGAGGTGGCCGACGCCACCCCGGAGGGCTAATCATGCCAACAGAGACCCATAGCAGGCCGATGACTCGACGTCAATTCCTCCACCGCACGAGCTGTGCAGCGGCGGGGCCGCTCATTCTCTCCGCCCGTGCTCGGGGCGCGAATGACCGCATCGCACTGGGTGTGCTTGGCACGGGCAAGCGCGGTACGGGCGTGATGCGGACGTTCCTCGGCCTCGACGGGGTCGAGGTGGTCGCCGTATGCGATGTGCTCAAGGACCGGCGGGAGAGCGCGGCGGCGCTGGTGGAGAGGAACCGGGGTGAGGCCACACAGGGCGGATGCAAAGCCTACAGCGACTTCCGCGAGGTCCTCGCTCGGGACGACGTGGACGCCGTGCTGATCGCGCCACAGGACCACTGGCACGGCGTGATGGCCGTGCGGGCGGCAGAGAGCGGGAAGGACATGTACTGCGAGAAGCCCCTCGGCGTCGCCGTGCGCGAGTGTCAGGCCATTCGCGACGCCGTCCGGCGTCACGCCGTGGTGTTCCAGACGGGCACGCAGCAGCGCTCGGATCGCAAGTTCCGGTTGGCCTGCGAGCTCGCGCGGAACGGCTACCTGGGCAGCATCCACACGGTCAAAGTCGCCGCGCCGGGGCCGAGGTACCAGAGAGGCTACGAGGGCCCAACGGGCCCGCAGCCCGTTCCCCCCGGGCTGGACTACGAGATGTACATCGGCCCGGCCGAGATGAAGCCGTACAGCCCGGGCCGACTCGCCTGGCCCGACTGGTATCTCATCTGGGACTACTGCGCGGGGTTCATCGTCAACTGGGGCGTGCACCATCTCGACATCGCGCTCTGGGGCTGCCCGCAGCTCGGGGAGCAGCCATTCGAGCTGGCCTGCACGGCGGACTACCGCAGCGACGGTCTGTGCGACAACGTCAACGCGTGGCAGGCGGAGTTCGTCTACCCGGACGGCCTGCGGCTGAGCTACTCGGACACGGGACATCCGCACGAGCAGGGCTGTCGCTTCGAGGGCGACGAGGGGTGGGTGCACGTCAACCGCAAAGGGATCGAGGCTGATCCCGAGTCGCTCCTGGACGTGACCATCCGACCCGACGAGCTCCATCTGCACGAGAGCACCAACCACACGGGCGACTTCGTCAACTCGGTCAGGGCGCGCCACGATCCCGTCGCCCCCGTGGAAGCCGGTCACATGGCATCGACGCTCGGTCTGTTGGCCGACATCGCGGGGCGCGTGCAGCGCAAGCTCCGGTGGGACCCCGCCGCTGAGCGATTCACTGACGACGACGAGGCCAATCGTCTGCTTGCGAGGCCGATGCGGGCGCCGTGGGTGTTGTAGGGATAGACTGTCACCGATATTCATGAAGGGAAGTGAGCATCTGAGAGCCATGAAGTGCACGATTCTCACGATGATCGCTGTTCTCGTAGCGCAGGCGTGCGCCGTCAACGGTGCGGAGACCTACTCGAAGCTCTGGAGCCGTGGCGGGGAGAACTGGCGACCGGACAGCCGTCTGCCGGACTTCTCGTACGCGGGATACCGCGCCGGGGCGGCGGCGCTGCCGGAGCCGAAGGCCACGCTCAATGTGCGGGACTTCGGGGCGAAGGGCGACGGGAAGAGCGACGACTCGCAGGCCTTCCTCGACGCCATCGCGGCAGCGGAGGGCAAGGTGGTCGCGATCCCGCCGGGCGAGTACCGCATCACGGAGATCCTCGAGATCCGCACTGCCGGGACGGTGCTGCGCGGCGCCGGGCCGGAGGAGACCATCCTCATCTTCCCCACGCCTTTGAACGAGATCAAGCCCAACTGGGGAGCGACGACCAGTGGACGGCGGACCAGCAACTACTCCTGGAGCGGTGGCTTCGTCTGGTTCCGGGGCAGCTTCCAGTCCGACAAGATAGCGGACATCCAGCCGCCTGCCGAGCGCGGGAGCGCGCACCTGCGCCTGTCATCAACCGATGGCCTGACCGTCGGGCAGCAGGTCGAGATCTACCAACAGGACACGCCCGAGAACTCGCTGGCGGAGTACCTGTATGCGGGCGACCCCGGGGACACGCGGAAGCTCAACGGCAGGACGCGCACGTCCATGGTGGTGTGGATCGACGCGGTCGAGGCGGGCCAGATCCGCTTCCATCCGGCGCTGCGGTTCGACGTCCGTACGGAGTGGAAGCCACAAGTGCGGCGCTTCGAGCCGACAGTGACGGACTCGGGCGTGGAGCACCTCACGTTCCGCTATCCGGTCATCGACTACAAGGGGCACTTCACGGAGCTGGGGTACAATGCGGTCGCGCTGAGGGGCGTTGCTGATTGCTGGGTGCG
>JASFTE010000377.1:0-5345 GCA_050114035.1 Armatimonadota bacterium
GCCGAGCGACCGTCCCCTCTGACCGGTGCCTTCGCCGCGCTCGAGGCGTTCGCCGCGCACTCCGGCGGCGACCGGAAGCTCACTGACCAGGAGATCGCACAAATCGGCGCTACGCTCTCATCTGCCATCCACAACATCCCCGCTGACGACCAGCTCTTCCTCCCCCGGCTCCGCGACATGGTCCGCGAGCGCTCGGTGAACGTCGTTCCCTCCATGAAGCGCCCTCTGAAGCAGACCGACATCCTCGCCCGCGTCGTCCTCACTCAGCAGGCACACGAGGCGAAGACGCTCCCGGCAGAGCGGCTCAAGCCCCACCCGGCAGCGGCGGAGTTCCCCGGCGCCGTGCCTGCCGACGCCCCTCGAGTCTCGCGGACCCTCCACATCGACACCGGCGTCCCCCGCTGGCACAGCACCGGCCTCTACGCCGCGCCGGGGGCGCTCATCACCGTCAAGGTCCCGCCCGCCGTCGCTGGGAAGGGCCTCAGGTTCCGCATCGGCTGCCACAAAGATCGGCTCTTCCACAAGCCCTCGTGGAACCGCGTCCCCGAGATCACGCGAGTCTTCCCCATCGACGCCGCCGACACGTCCCCCGCCTGCGCCTTCGGTGGCTCCGTCTACATCGAAGTCCCCAGAGGCTCTGATCTCGGCACAATCCCGGTCACCATCAGCGGCGCCGTGGAGGCGCCCTACTACGTGCTCGGCGAGACGGACCCGCAGGACTGGCGCGACACCATCCGCAAGCACCCGGCTCCCTGGGCCGAGATGGCCACGGAGAAGGTGGTCCTCTCGGTCCAGTCCGGAGACATCCGCAACCTCGACGACCCGGAGTCCCTCATGCGGACGTGGGAACACGTCATGGACGCCTGCGCCGACCTCATCGCGCGCCCCCGGGAGCGCCAGAGCCCGGAGCGCTACGTGGCCGACGCCCAGATATCGGCCGGCTACCTGCACGCGGGCTACCCCATCATGGCCCAGCTCAGTCACAGCCCGAAGCTCGTGGACAACGAGTACCTGCTCAACGCCGAGAAGCCCGCCTGGGGCTTCTATCACGAGATGGGCCACAACCACCAGAGCCGCGACTGGACCTTCGGCGGCACCGGCGAGGTCACATGCAACCTGTTCTCGCTCTACGTGATTGACGCCGTCTGCGGCGGCTCCCCGAGCGATGATGGACGTGTCGGACGCGCCGCCCGCGTGAAGCGAATGCAGCAGTACTTCGCGGCGGACCCCGCCACGCGCAGCAAGGGGCCCTTCACCTTCCTCATCATGTACGTCCAGCTCCAGGAAGCCTTCGGGTGGGACGCGTACAAGAAGGTCTTCGCCCAGTACCGCGCCCTGCCCGCCGGGGAGCGCCTCAAGAGCGACGACGAGAAACGCGACCAATGGCTCACGCGCTTCTCGCGCACCGTCGGCAGGAACCTGGGGCCGTTCTTCGAGGCCTGGGATGTGCCTACATCCCAGGCGGCCCGCGACTCGATCGCCGACCTGCCCATCTGGATGCCCGAGAACTTCCCGCCCGAGACGGGCGAGGCGGCCGAGTAGCAGCGCGCATCCGCCCTGAGGAGGTCACCGATGCCACAATCCACCAGGCCGATCCGCCTGAAGAGGAGTCGCCGCTGGGCCCCCCGCCCGGCCATCGCACCCGAGGCCCAACGTGCCGGCGATGAGTTCCTCGTCGCGAGCAACGGCAGCGCCGGATGCTACGGCGGCTGGGAGCTGGTCTATCCCGCCCCCGCGGCCGGCAACTGGGTGCGCTTCCGCATCAAGGCCCGCTGGCACGACCTGGCGCGCGGCTACGACTGCGTCAACGTCGCCCTCACCTGGCTCAACTCCCGGCGACAGATGGTCGGCTGGCAGCCTCTCCTGCCCGCCAGGGCGACCAGACGCTACGTGACATACGAGGGGTCGTCGCCGGCCCCCGAGGGCGCCAGGTGGGCCGTACCCAGGCTGCTCATCGCCTGCTCCTCGCGCGGCGAGATCCGCTTCTCCGATCCCGAGCTTCAGCGCACCGCGGCTCCCCGGCCTCGCCGCATGCGCCTCGGCGCCGGCGGCGGTCCCCTGCCCCCGGGCAAGCGCACCGTCCGCAAGAACACCGAGTTCTACCTCAACATGTGCCGCGAGGCCGCCCGGCAGGACATCGCCCTCCTCTGCCTCCCCGAGATAATGCTCTCCTGGGGCATCCAGATCGAGCCTGAGGCTCTGCCCAGGGCTGCCATGCGCGTCCCCGGGAAGGAGACCGCCCCCTTCCAGCAGCTCGCCCGCAGGCACCGCATGGCCCTATGCTTCTCGGTGCTCGAGAAGAACGCGGAGCTCGTCCACAACACCGCCATCCTCATCGACAAGCAGGGCGACATCGCCGGCAGGTACCGCAAGGTACACCTCGCCCAGCCCAACGAGATCTGGCGGGGCATCACCCCCGGGCACGATTTCCCCGTGTTCTCCCTCGGGAATGCCAAGGTGGCCATGAACATCTGCATGGACTCGTCGGCGCTGGAGTCTGTGCGCGTCCCTGCGCGAAAGGGTGCCGAGATCGTCTGCCTGCCCATCATGGGCGACCACCGCGCCTCCACCTGCTGGTACGAGCCCCGCCACGACTTCGACATAGAGCGCTGGCGCATGATCCAGTGCATGCGGGCGATGGATAACCACGTCCACATGGTCGTATCGCGCAATTCCGGCTACGGAACCGGCGTCTTCTCGCCCCGGGGCGAGGTCCTGGCTATAGCGGGCGGGAGGCGGGTGGTGTGGGCGGATGTGGATCTCGAGGATCTCCCAACGACCGGCGGAGGCGCCACCTTCAAGGGCGTCTGCTGGTACGAGCGCCGCGAACCGGCCTACGCCCACATGTCCGGCAGCTTCCTTCCCGAGCCGTCATAGCGCCCCCCGGGCTCAACCCTTGAGTTTCTGTTGACAGAGCTCCTCTGAGATCTCCAGGCCGGATACCCCCGTACAGGCCCCCAGGGCCCCCCGGTGAACGTGATGAGCATGGTGAACAAGGTGAACGTGGTGAACGTATGCAGAGCGTGCATGAGTCCCGGGTCGTCACACGTACTCCTCGCCTCCGGACTGCGCACCCGGGGCCAGAAGAGGTAGCGCCTCACTTCCCGAAGCAGGCGATACTGCCGTCCTGCATGGCCAGGTAGAGACGCCCGCGGGCCGCGGCCATGCCGTTGAACACCGGTGGAGCCGGGAGGCTGTAGTCCCACCGCGTCTCGCCGGTCGCAGTGTCCACGGCAGAGAGGACGCCGCCCTTGCGGCCCTCGAAGGCGGCCAGGGGGTCCTTCGGGTCCACCACATCCGGCGGCCCGGCGACGAAGAGGAGCTCGTCGGTGGCGACCATCGCGTTGACGCGCACGGGGATGCGTCGGCTCCAGGTCTGCTTGCCGCTCTGCTTGTCGGTGGCGAAGAGCAGATAGCCCTGGGCGCCCGGGGTGAAGTACACCTTGGGGTCGAGGCCCTGCATGCTGTCAAACATCCGGACGGAGTACGCCGCACGGGCGTCATGCACCACGAGCCGCGCGTAGCCGCCCTTGGGGAATGACCACGGAGCGCGCTTGAAGTACGAGTCGTCCAGGAGGCCGCCCCTGGCGAACACGCGAGCGATGGCGCCGCGATTGGGTCGCTCCTGCTCCAGATTGGTGTTGAACGTCATGGACCGCATGAAGATCGCGTCGCCATCGCCCAGCAGGATGTCGGGCAGGGAGCCCATCGGAAGGCGGTAGTTCTGTGAGATGTTGTCCACATTGTAGGAGGGCCCTGCGAGCGTCCTGCGGCAGCGGACCTCGCCCGTGCGGGCGTCAATGCCGTAGAGGTAGATCCCACCGTCCAGATGGGATGACCGGCCCGCCGCGAAGTACGCCACGCCGTCCAGAACCAGAACGGAGCCGTGAACGGGCCAGGCGGACTCGAGCTGGCTGAAGGCGCCGATGCGCCGCTCGGCCGGCGCGGCGCGGAAGCGCCAGACGAGGCTGCCGTCGGCGGCGCCGACGCAGTAGACCCAGCCATCGGCCGAGCCGAAGATCAGCGTGCCCCGGTAGTACGTTGGAGGTGAATCGATTCTCGCGCCCGCGGGGCACTCCCACAGCCGCTTCCCACCAGAGACGCTCAAGGCCGCCACATGGTGCTCGTCCACGAGCGGAGCGAATAGCATGTCTCCGACCACGACGGGCGGGGCCACCTTGGCGCCCACGGGCTCGCGCCAGAGCAGGCGAGGCGCGGTCGGCACGGTGGTGGTGGCCGAGCCCGTGCGGAGAGAGTCGTGACGGAAGGCCGGCCAGTCGTCGGGGCCCGCCGCGTCGCCGTCGGCCTTACCGTAGGCGAGGCCGCGCTCGAGGACCGATGTCGCTTCCGCCCCTCTCTGGGACTCACCCGATGCTGAGGCGGGGGCGAGCGCGTTCATGCCGTTGATCTTCTCCGCGATGTAGCACACACAGGGATGCGGGGGCGCGTACTGCAGGCCGTTGGCGGGCATCATGCCCACGTGGCACGTGCCGCGCACCCAGTTGTTCACGCTGTGCTTGCCTGCCTCCAGATCCACGAACTCCGAGCCACGCCGGCTGGCGAGGATGTAGCGGGACGTGGCTTTGTTGCGGTAGCAGCGATGGTGGTGATGCGTCTTGAAGATGTTGCCGAGGGGCACGCTCTTGCTCAGCTCTCCCGTGTGCAGGTCGTAGCCGTTCACGGTAGTCGGCCACCTGCTGTTGGCCTTAGCCGAGTTGGGGGCTCCCTCGAGTTTCCCGGTGGCGACCTCGGCACTCCAGGTCCACACCAGCCCGTCAATGACGAACACGTCCTTCCACTCGTACCAGAGGTGGCCCAGGTACTTCTTGGGCTGTCTCCAAAGCAGCCTGCCCGAGTCGGCCGCGAATCCGGCGAGCTGATTCGGGCTCGCGTGGACGACGACACCGTCCTTGACGATCACGGTTCCGGTCCAGACTCGCCCCTCGGCTGCGATGTTCCCGGCGTTGCTGTCCGCGTCCACAAGGGGGAAGGGACTGCGCCATTGCTCCTTGCCGGTGCGGTAGTCGAGGCACACAACGTCGGCGCCGTCGAGCAGGGCAATGACAGTCCCATCGGTTGCGATGTCGAGCGTGCAATCCACGTCCGCGGGCGGGACGCTGCCGCGCATTGCCCGGAATCTGTAGTAGTCCGTGGTCGTGCCCGCGTAGCTCTCCTCGGAGGTCCACAGGAGCCTGCCGCGCCGCGGATCGAGCGCTCCGACCCGGGCGCGGTCATCGCGCAGTAGAGTCAGGATAAGCGTGTCGCCGTGGTACAGCATCTCGCCAGTGCGGGCGGTCCGGCGGTAGGTCCTGAGGACCTCGCCGGTCTTCGCGTCCAACTCGCTG
>JASFTE010000378.1:0-5339 GCA_050114035.1 Armatimonadota bacterium
TCGGTGCGCGGAGCCAGGGGCGGGTTCATGCTGGCCCGGCCGGCGGATCGCATCGCGCTGCTGCACATATATGAGGCCATCGAGGGCCCGATTCCCATGGGCAACTGCCTGTTCGCCGCGCCCGTGTGCAAGCAGCGTGACTGCATTCTGGGCGAGCTGCTGGAATCGGTCAACTCCCAGTTCGTGGACTACATGGCCAGGACGAGGCTGGCCGACCTGGCGAGCAGCCTGCCGGCGACGCGATCTGCGCCTGCTGCCGGGCGCGAGGGGTGACCAACTTGCCGGAAGAACCCGATACGAGTGAACAGCAGGACGAGGAGGCGCCGCGGCGGCGGGCCTTCTTCCAGGTGATCTTCGGGTCGGCCATTGCCCTCCTGGGAGGCGCGGCTGCCTACGTCGCCGCCGGCTTCATGTACCCCGTGCGGAAGGCGAAGCCGCCGGCGCTGTTCGTCTGCCTCGCGTCGGAGGTGCCGCCGGGGAGCGTTCGCGAGGTAGCGGACCTCAAGGGCCGCAAGGTGCTCCTGATGCGGGCGCCGGACGGCCCCTTCGTGGCCATCGGGACGGTCTGCTCGCACCTGGGCTGCACGGTGTTCTATCGGCCGAAGAAGGGCGTGTTCGAGTGCCCCTGCCACCAGGGGGTCTTCGACGCGCAGGGCAACCCCATCGCCGGGCCGCCGGAGCGGCCACTGGATCGGTACCCGACCGAAGTGCGTGGCGGCAAGGTCTTCATCCAATTCGCCTAGAGGTGGAGCAATGGCCAACGGAGGGCTCCAGGACTGGGTACGGGCCTTCCCGATCGACATCAAGAGCCTGTACGAGAAGGCCGACGAGCCGCTGCCGCACTCGGCGAAGCGTTGGTGGTGGTGCTGGGGCGGGCTGGTGGGATTGCTCTTCCTGCTCCAGGCGGCCACGGGGCTCCTGCTGGCCATGTACTACCGGGCGGAGCCGGAGACGGCGTATCAGTCCGTCGCTTTCATCACGGAGCAGGCGCGGTATGGGCGCTTCATCCGCTCGGTGCACCAGTGGGCCGGGAGCTTCATGATCGTGCTGCTGTTCCTGCACATGCTTCGGGTCTTCGTGACGGGTGCATACCGCCAGTACCGGTGGGGAGCGTGGATGACCGGCGTTGGCCTTCTGGGCTCGACCCTGGGGCTGGCCTTCACCGGGTACTCACTGCTGTACGAGCAACTCAGCTACTGGGCCATCACGGTCACATCCAACATCATGTCCAGCGTGCCGTGGCTTGGCGGGACTCTGAAGCGGCTGTTCCTGGCCGGGGACGAGATCAACGCGGCCACGTTGAGCCGCATGTATGCGCTGCACGTGCAGATCCTCCCGGCGGCGCTCGTCGGGATCGGCGTGCTGCATCTGTTCTTCGTGCGGCTCCTGGGGCTGCACGTGCCGGGCAACGACAAGGACCAGGAAGAAGAGAAGGCCACCACGGCCCGGGAGGGTGTGTACCACTTCTTCCCGGACCATGTTGCGAGCGAGGTGGCGGTGTTCCTGTACCTGGTGCTCGTCATCTCCCTGCTGGCCATCGCCGTGCCGGCGGTGATGGGCGCGCCGGCGGACCCGCTCGTCACGCCGGAGCACATCAAGCCGGAGTGGTACTTCTACCCGTCCTTCCATCTGCTGAAGCTGGTCCCGGGCAACGCCGGGGTCATCATCATGGGCGCCGTCGGCCTTACGCTGTTCCTGTGGCCGATCCTTGACCAGTACGTGCTCCAGAGAATCGATCGAGTGTTCAAGGGCCGTATCGAGGTGGGCCTCGTGCTCGGACTCATCGTCATCGGGCTGTGCCTTGCGTGGACTGTTGCGGAGGCCATCCACTGAGGCGGCGCCCGGGTTCAAGGGGCTACCATGAGCCTGAAGGCAAAGCAAGCCGTCATCGCCGTCGTGTCCGTTGCGGTCGTTCTCGTGCTCGGATACGTCATCCGCACCGAGAAGGCGCACGAGCGCGCCGAGCGCCGAGTCATCGTCAAGGCGGCCTCGGCCGGGTGCGTCAAGTGCCACGCCCACGAGCAGGACGGCGGGCCGGGCCGCAACCCCGGCATCGTGCAGCACTGGGAGGCGAGCGAGCACGCCGTCCAGGGGGTCGGGTGCATGGACTGCCACGGCGTCCCGGCGGCAGGCAGCGGGGAGGACTTGGCCAATCCCCGGTACGTGGTGACGACCACATGGGACAAGAACACGGCGCTCAAGACGGTGGAGCTGGTGGTCGAGGACGGACGGCCGGTGGAGCGCCCGGACGTGTGGCTGCACGAGGGGGCGGAGATCATCACGGACGTCTCGCCCCGCACGTGCGCGCGGTGCCACGAGACGGAGGCACAGCAGTTCCAGAACTCGCGCCACTCCTCGGCAGCCCAGTTCATCGGCTCGGTGGACAACTTCCTGGGGCGCTTTGCCGAGGGGCCGGCCGCGGCGAACAACGGCTGCCAGCAGTGCCACGGCAGCATCGTGCGCGTCGTGGAGGCTGCGGCGGATGACGAGCCGCCAGCCTATGGCCCGGACGTGTGGCCGAACACGGGCGTCGGGCGAGTGAACGCGGACGGCTCCTGGGGCTCCTGCTCCGCCTGCCACTCGCGGCATGAGTTCTCTGCCGCCCTCGCCCGCCGGCCCGACAATTGCGGCAAGTGCCACATGGGCCCGGATCACCCGCAGGTCGAGATCTACTACGAATCCAAGCACGGCATCGCCTACCGGCGGAACGAGGAGCTGATGCAGCTCGACCTGCCCGGCGGTGAGTGGGTCCTGGGCGACGACTACGCGCAGGCGCCCACGTGCTCCACGTGCCATATGGGCCCCGTCGCCCCCCACGGCAACTACGCCGGCCTTGAGCTGACGCACGACGTGGGCTCGCGCATCTCGTGGACGCTGCGCCCCAAGATCTCCTTCCAGCCAAGCGGGATCACCGCCGAGGACGGCACCACCATCCTCAAGCAGCCCGCCGGCCGACGGGCCGACATGAAGCAGGCGTGCCTGACCTGCCACTCGGACAACTGGGTGGACAACTTCTACGTGCAGTACGACCAGGCCGTGGAGCTGTACAATGAGAAGTACGGGAAGCCGTCGGTGGCCATCTACGAGTTCCTGCAGGCCGAGGGCATCCTGGACGACGTCCCCATGAACGAGGAGATGGACTACGTGTTCTTTGAGCTCTGGCACCACGAGGGGCGACGGGCGCGTCACGGGGCGAGCATGATGGGGCCGGACTTCGTGCAGTGGCACGGCTTCTACGAGCTGAGCCGGAACTTCTACACGCACTTCCTGCCGCTGGCCGAGGAGCTGGGAGAAAAAGCCGGCAAGGGCGAGCGCGTGAAGCAGTTCATTGCCAAGACGCTGCGGGGGCCGGACGGCGAGAACTGGGAGAAGTACCACAGGTGGACTGAGGGGCTGACGGCCGAAGAGAAGAAGGCCATGCTCCAGTGGGAGCAGCAGACGTACGGCACGCGCGAGTAGGCGCAGTGCCGGGTCGTGCTGCCGCAACAAGGCAATGGGAGGCAACCCATGGTGTCTGTCGATGGCTCCGTCGCAACCTCGCTCAAGCGCCGGCTCGCACTTGCGGTGCTGATGGTGCTGGCGTGTGGACTGCTGAGCGCACCGTCGTATGCGGGCCGGCTCATCGCCACGCCCGCCGCTCCGACGCTTCCCGAGGGAAAGTACTCGCTGTGGCAGTTCCTCATTCTCGAGACGAAGACGACGGACAACGTCAGGCTGCTGAACCGCATCGATGTGGGCCTGACGGAGCGGCTCGAGGCGGGCGTGTTCGTCATCAACCCGCCCAACAAGCCCACGGACACGTGGCTGAACCTGCAGTTCAAGGTCCTGGACGAGGGCGAGCAGCGGCCGGTGGTGTCCGTCGGCGTCTGGGATGCCACCGAGATCAAGGAGTTCTGCGGGGGCGAGAAGGACGCGTCGTTCTTCATTGCCGCCGGCAAGACCCTCAGGCCCACCGTGGGCAGTTGGAAGCCGCCCTACCTCAAGCCGACGATTGCCGTGGGGACGAATCGGCTGAACGGGCTCTTCGGGGGCTTCGACCTGCGAATCTGTGAGAACACGGGCATCCTGGCCGAGTATGCTCCCTCGAACCTGCGGCTGCCCCGGGGCACCTGGCTGGACGCGGGCGTGTACCACTGGTTCGGCCCGCACTGGCGGGGCCGCGTGTCGTACCTCGGCGGCAACCCCATGGCCGACTTCTTCTACACGCACACGATCGGCAAGTAGGGATGGCCTGGAGCCGATTGACGTAAGTAAAAGCCCCCTTCGTGACTGCCCCCTATACTGCACCCGTCCGGCCGACACGGGCCCAGGACTGGGAGGTAGGTAACTGCGCGACCTGCGCTCCGCGGGCACCCTGAGGGCGTCGGGGCTCACGTCAACTCTGTCGGCGACACGGAGGCGATCTTGCATGACGAAGACGGTTCCATCCCCTCGTGACGCGGAAGCCGGGCGAGCCGCAGCCGACGACAGGCTCCTCAGGCTGACGGCGATCCTGAAGCGCTTGAACGACGGCGGCGACCCGGCCGCCGCGAGCGAGGAGGCGCGCGAGTTCCTGGCATCGGTGAGCCCGACGGATTTGGCTCGCGCAGAACAAGCGCTCCTGGATGATGGGTGGACGCCGCACGAGCTGCGCCATCTGTGCGCGATCCATCTGCAAGTGGCCGGGGACCAGCGGCAGGCCATGAAGGGGAAGCTCGCCCCGGGCCATATCCTGCGGACGATGCTGGAGGAACACGAAGTCATACTTGGCGTCGTGGATGAGCTCGCAGCCGTGAGTCGGGCCATCCAGGCGATGGATCGCTATGATGGTCGGCGTGGGGAGCTGGCCGGGCTCGTACGTGTCGCCAGGCAACTCGCGGCCACGGACGGGCATCACCGACGCGAGGAAGAGGTGCTTTTCCTGGAACTCGAGCGATGGGGCATCTCGGCACCGGGTCGGATCCTGGGCACACAGCACGCGGAGCTGCGAACGTATACACGAGCCCTGTTGGAGATGGCCGAAGGCGTCGGCCACATGGACTTCGACGAGTTCAAGAATCGGCTGAACGTAACGACTGCCTTGATCTCCGTGACGCTGCGCGACCACATTCTCACGGAGGACAATATCCTGTACCCCACCGCGCTCGAGGTGATTGACGACGAGCAGGTCTGGGACAGGATGAACGAGGCCTCATACAGAATCGGCGCCGGCTCCCTGGCTTCCGAGGCCTGACCACAGGGGCGCCCCTCAGTATCGCACCAGATTCCCATGGCCACGTGGGCCATCGGGCCCGCGGCGGTCGTGAGAGGAGGCCGGCGAAGGGCCGGGGAAGGGCGATGCAGACGACGTGGCAGGCAAG
>JASFTE010000379.1:0-5339 GCA_050114035.1 Armatimonadota bacterium
CAGCGTCATGCAGCAATCCGTATATCTCTATTTCCGCGGGAAGTTGTGCTGCCACTACCCAACTGTGCGCAAGCACGCTGTAGAAGGTGCCGATGCGGCCAGCAAATCGACATATTTTGCTGAGCGCCTGCCCGACCTCTTCAAATCCGCGAATCCGCCCAATCTGCCACCGCATATAATCGGACAAGACCTCGTCAGACGGCTCCGCTCTATCGTCATGTTCGGTCGGGATCGGCTCTTCCGACTGCGGCCGCAGACGGGGCAAGCTGTAGAAGCCTTCACCGCCATGATCGAGCAACTCACGCGGCAGATGCCCGCGGTGCACCAGCTCCTCCGTCTCTACGGCACAGTGGAAGTTCCACAGCGCGGCGTCGAGGTGCGGTTCGTCCCGATACCCCGCGATATACTCCAGGGCGTGTCGAATCCCGCTGTTGAGGTAGCTGGCTACCGGCTGTCCCTTCTGCCAGTTCCAGTAGCCGTACTTCTCACCACCCCGTCGCGTGTGCTCCGCCAAGCGGAGGAGGGCGTGGAAGCCGAGCAGGTGGAAAGCCCCCTTCCCTTCGTCGGTATCGCGCACGCTTCCCGTTCCGAACGCGCGTCGTTTCCCACTGTCCTTGATCACCGGCATCACGGCCTCCAGAAGAAGATCACGCCGTTGGCGAGCCCGAACAGCCCCGCCGTCACCGCGTATTTCCACTCACCGCTCCACGCCTCGATCGCGCTCACCGACCAGAACGCTGCCACAATCACGCCGTAGAGAATCTCGCGCACCCAATCCGTCGGCATTTCGTCTCTCCCTGCTCGTTTGCGTGGACGCTCACCAGCGGCCCTGCGCAGCGCGGACATCCCCCGCGCGGATCGATCCCGACCCGCAGCCGACGCCCGCACCGCAAGCACACCCACCGGATCACGCGCCGCTCCCCCGCCGGTGCCACGGCCAGCCGAACAACAGCAGCCCCGACACCAGGGCGAAGACCGCGCCCATCAGCAGGCTCGCCACCTCGTGCACCGTCTCGATCATTCCCCGTCCACGATCCGGTCCAGTTCGTCCCACAGCGCCTCGCGCGACTCGGTCGCCCGGAGCCACGCCTCCTCGATCTCAGCCTGCGCGATGTGCTCGTGCCCGCGGCTGACTGCCCGCCGGATGGCGCGCACCAGTTCAACGACCATCCGCAGGGCCACCGCGATCGTCAGTGTTTCGCTTTGATCACCCACTTGCGTTGTCCTCCGCCTCGACCAAGGTGTCGATCAACTCGTCCAGCGCGCGGCTATAGGCGGCCATCGCGTCCGTGGCCGGCCGTTCCTCGATCAGGCACACGCGCCAGGCTTCCAGCGCCGACCATATCGCCCGGTCCCAGCGCTTGATCTCCTCCGCCTCCCTGGCGTCGATCCATCCCGCACGGGCGGCGTCACGAGCGATCTGTGTCGCCGCCACGTAGTCGTCCACCGCCGCCAGATACAACGTCCGCTCGCGCTGCACGGGATCCTGCGGCAGAGTCGGACAACCCGCCGCGCACAGCAGCACCGCCGCCAGCACCAGCACCGTCCATCGCCTCCATCGTCTTCGCATCACGTCACCTCGTCGTTCGGGTCCTCGTCTTGCGTCTCATTCGTCGAGGCTCTTGAGGTAGCCCACCGCCTCCTCCAGCACCTCGTCCAGCGCTCGTTCGCCGTAGTGCCGCAGCAGGTCGGGGGCCTGCTCCACCAGCATGTCCTGGAGGGCGCCGCGCGCGTAGCGCCGCGCCTGCCGCCGCTCGGTGAGCGTCAGCTTCCCGTCCTCCGACTCCAGTTTGAGCCGTTCGACGTACGCGCGGTAGGTGGAGAGGGCGGCCTGCACGGCGAAATCGAACAGCCGTGCCTCGCGCCCTTCCATGCGCGCTTTGCGCCACGCCTGCACTCGCGGCAGCGCCCAGATGAACGCCACCACCAGGCCGACCAGCTCCAGGAACACCGGCGATTCCAGCATCTCGACCACCAGCTCGATCACTGCCTTCATTCCGTCCTCCTTCTTTGCAGTAATGTCGGCCCGCTGGCCGGATTCTCACCGGCAGGTACTGCGTTCAATTGCCACTCTTTGCATCCGCCAATAGGCACCCTTTCGGGTTCTCAGTGCGAGAGTGTGGCTTTTCGCTTGCTCCCGCAGGCATGTCCTCCCATGCCGCAGCGGGCCGTGGATTATGTCTCTCCCTCTTGCTCCGCGTCGTCCTCCGCAGCAGCGCACAGAGCGCAGAACGCATACGCTGCCTGTAGCGGCACAACTCCATTGCCGAGCATCCGCAGCCGGTCCACCTGGCCGGGAGCCCCATCAGCCATTCGACGAATCGTGGGTTTAGGTAACGCCGGGGCGTGGTCGGGGCGTCGCTTGATGACTCGTCGCCATCCAGTGGCGTCTCCGGGCCCAGGAGGGAAAAGTGGATGCACTGCCTGCCCAGAGCGTCGTAGCTGTCCTCGCTGTTTTGCCCTGCGCTGGCAAAGCGGGAGAGGACTTGGCCACTCAGATTCTGGTTGTGACCGCTCCCCGGTGGACGCCGATTCCACTTGTCTGCATCCCGCGAGTTCGGCGTCTGCCAGTTCCGGCCCGCGCTGGGCAAAGTGCGGTCGCCCGCATGTCGTGGGTGGCTCATCTTCTCGCCATCGCCTGCCTGGGCGGTAGGCCAGCAGGAATATGCGTGTGCGTCCGTGGCTGGCACCGACGTCCGCCGCCGCGATATGGTCCCAGACTGCATCGAACCCGTCTTCGGCAAGGTCGGACAGGACATGCTCAAGTCCATGCCCCGTAAGGAGACCTGGGACGTTCTCCAGGAACACGAGGCCGGCTCTCACACCCACAATGAGCCGAAGGATAGACGGCCAGAGCCACCGGGCGTCGTCGATGCCTTCTCGCTGCCCGGCACAGCTCCACGGTTGGCAGGGAAAACCCGCAGACACGATGTCCACGCATCCGCGCCATTTCGTCGCTGGGAAGGACTCAACGCAATCCCAGACAGGCGCGCAATCCAGCGTCGCCGCTTCCATGCATGCCACGAGAGTGGCCGCCGCTGCGGCTTCCCGCTCAACGTAACCCACGGTTCGTACTCCGTCTCCGAGCGCGAGATCGAGGGCGATGTCGAGCCCGCCGTATCCGGCGCACACTGAAAGGTGACGCATGGGGGCAGATACAACCACATCAGCTTCCTTTTCCGTTAGCATCGTTGGCCGCACGAGGGAATGCGACGATCTTGTCGTCGGGGCTGTACTCGAGTCGTTGCTTCACCAGTTGCGCCCGGCCAGCCTGCAAGTGCGCCACAGCCCCCTGCACGTACATGTCGGCCTCGTAGAGCTCCCCCAGGCGGCTGGCGGTTTCGGCCTGCGTGATGGCGTGGCGCGCCAGATGAACGCATCCCTTGAAGTCCTGCTCGGTCATTGCTCCTCCCGGAACAGCGCGTAATCGGGACGGACGGGCTCATAGCGCGGGCTAAGTTGCCAGCAAGAGAGCCTGCCTGAGGCATCACGATACATTCGGGGTGTTGACGACCGCACCCATCTCTCATAGGCAGCATTCCAATAGGCGAAGTCGGAGAAATCGACGTAGCCCGGCAGTTCATCAATCAGCCGCGCGAGGCCGGAGCGGGGCAACTTGACCTCTAATTCGAGGCCGATTTGCATTACGGGGACCGCCACCAGGCCGGGGAAGTCCGGCGGGGGCGGCTCCTCCGACTCGGGCTCCTCGTAGAGCTCATACTCAGTGGCCGGATGGAGCGCATAACCCATACCGCCTAATTGCTTGGGATAGCCATTTTCCCAGCGCAACTTGCCATTGTCGGTCATCCATACATAGCGGCCAGGCGGCCACTCGCAGCCCGGTGTGCAAATCTTCGCCCCATCCGGCCCCGGGTTCTCTGCCAATACCAGCAATGCCTCTCGTGCGTTCATCCTCCGCTCCTCTCAGTCTTGATGTCCGTAACGTTCATCCCATTCCGCCACGAGCTCCCACGCCTCGTCCTTTTCCCCCTCCAGCACCTGCCGCTCGTGCCGTTCCGCCCGCCAGCCGCGCAGCCACGCGAGGCAAAATGCCCGGTTCTCCGGCCGCGACGGATCCCACGGACAGCAGCGCGCGCTCACGCCCTCCCGCGCCGCCTCCCGACCCGCCTCCCGCGCGCGTCGCAACGCCTCCTCGCGCGTGAGCCCCACCGGGATCGGCTCCCGCCGCTGCGGCGCTTGGCCCGGTCGCCTCATCGTCGCCATCTCCATATCCTGTGGTCTCCGGTCCCGCAGCGTCACGTCGGGATGTGCACCCGGTGGGGCATCTCCCGCCGGCAGACGTGCTGCACCGTCCGAGGCGCCGGCCGCAGGCTCTTCGGCATCCGCGACCGCCGTCCGCCGAACTCCTCACCCAGCCGTGCCGTCAGCCAGTCGGCCAGCCCCTGGGGCACCCGCTGGAAGCCGTAGCAGATCGGGCAGAACTCCAGCGCCACCGGATCCAGCCACGACGGGTGCTCCGCGCACACCGGGCACGCCACCTCCGTGATGCCGGCGACCCCGTTGTACGCCTGGAGCATCATCCGCCCCTGTTCCCGGCGGTATGGCCGATACACCTGCTGTGCCAGGCGCCTTACCGCCGCATAGAGCGGCTCACCCTCCACGATCCGTCCGTTCAGGCGCATCCTCATCCTCCGATCCATTCGAACAGCTTCACCACCAGCAGCAGCCCCGCCGCCGCCAGGAACAGCAGCCCCGTCAGCACCAGGAACTCCCGGCATGTCTCCCGCAACTCCCTGCCGCGCCGGCCCTGCCCGCCCGCGATCAGCGGCGGACCGGGACACCGCAGATGCTGCCGGCGCCCATCCCGACCGATGTACGTCCGGTCCCCCGGCCGGATCTCCGTCCCGCACTCCGCGCATCGCTCGCTCATGGCTCACCCTCCCCTGCTCACGAAAAAAGCCCGCCGGTACGCCCCCTCCGGGACGCATCCGACGGGCTCGACCGGCCGGAAACCGCTATACGGCTGTCCAAAATACCCCTTGACAACGCGCAGCGGCTATGATACGCTGTATTTACAACAACGGGGCTCGGCATGTGGGGTATCCGTCCCTACGCGAGTTCCCGACCGGCCCGGCGGGGGATGTGGCCCCCGTCGGGCCTTTTCCTTATTCGTCCCGTAAGGCCGTCAGCGCCTCGTCCAGTATCCGTCGATATTGCCGTGCCCGTCCGAGCTCATCTTCCACGCGCCGCTGCAGGCCACGCAGCGTCTCCTCGTGGCGCCGCATCGTGGTCCGCATCCGGTCCAGCGTATCCCCGAGTGACCCGCGCGGTCCGGGCATGATTTGCCGCAACCCCTTGTGCACCTGCGTGTCCATCCC
>JASFTE010000380.1:0-5338 GCA_050114035.1 Armatimonadota bacterium
GACTGTTTGCGTTCGCTGGCTCCACCGCCACTAACATCGTCTGGGACGGCGTCGGCACACACTGCTTCACGCCCTTCAAGGACGCCAATCCCAAGTGCCCGCCCGAGGCCCGGTACAAGGCCATCGCCCGAGGCAAGCCCAAAGGGGCGAAGGGCCTCTACGCCTTCCAGTCGCCGGACGGCATCCGCTGGTCGCTCGTCAGCGACGAGCCCGTCATCACGGAGGGCGCCTTCGACTCGCAGAACCTCGCCTTCTGGGACCCGCACGCCAAGCTCTATCGCGAGTACCACCGGACCTTCCGCGACGGCGTCCGCGACATCATGACCGCGACCTCCGACGACTTCGTCCACTGGACCGATCCCGTTCACCTCGCATACCCCGGCGCCCCCAGGGAGCACCTCTACACCAACGCGATCCGCCCCTACGAGCGGGCCCCGCACATCCTCATCGGCTTCCCCACCCGCTACCTGCCGGACCAGGGCAGTCGCGTCGAGCCGATCTTCATGACCAGCCGCGACGGCCGCAGATTCCGCCGATGGCCCGAGGCGCTGATCCCCGAGACCGCTCCCGAAGACCGCGACGGCAACCGCAGCAACTACATGACATGGGGACTGGTGCAGCTCCCGGGGGCGGAAGACGAGTACTCGGTGTACGCCACCGAGGCCTACTACACCGGCCCCGACAGCCGCGTGCGACGGTTCACGTTCCGCGTGGACGGCTTCGTCTCGGTGGGGGCGGGAGACGGCGGCGGGACGCTGCTGACCAAGCGGCTCGACTTCGCCGGGGAGGAGCTCATCATCAACTTCGCCACCCGGGAGCGCGGCGAGCTGCGGGTGGAGATACAGGACTACGCCGGGAATCCCATCGAGGGCCTGGCGCTCGACGACTGCCCGCCGATACGCGGCGATGCCATCGAGCACGCCGTCGCGTGGAAGAGCGGGACCAACGTCGGTCGGCTGGCTAGAACACCGGTGCGCCTGCGCATCGTGCTGCGCAATGCGGATCTGTACTCGCTGCGCTTCCGGTAGAACGGCCGCGCACCGGCTCGCGTGCCTCACTGCAAGCCGAAGTAGATCATCACCCCGGCGTGGCCGAGCAGCGATAACCCTCCGAGCACGATTGCCGTCCAGCCATGGTGACTGCCATGGACCTCCGGATGCGCCCTGGCGCGCCTGAGCCCCACAATGCCGAGCGGAATGGCCACCAGCGCGAGCGGGATCCCGACGCAGGGCACGAAGCTGAACACTCCCACGTAGTAGGCCGACAGCGCGGCGGCATTGCGGTATGGCACCTGCTTGGCCCACCACTCGCGCTGCGGCGTCGTTGGCGTCGCCCCCGGCGGCGGGCCGGGCACGGGCGCCCCGGCTCTGGCAAGCCCGGGAGGCGGCGCAGGGATGTCGGCCCCGAGTGAGCTCAACGTGTCCCCCAGCGACGCCCAGGACCCCGTGCCGACGCACGCCTGGCAATCGTCGGCATCGATCCGCCCGTCCGCGACGTACTGCCGCACCGCCTCGAGCGTGTACGGCCCGTACTGCTCGCCGCCGGACGTGCGCACCAGCAGCCCCACCATCCCGCTGCACTTGGGACACTGCAGCATGTCGTCCGTCACCGTCGCGCTGCATTCCGCGCACTCCATGGAGCCTGCCCCCTCGTGTCGCTCATTGGCCAATGCGTCTGCCCCTGAAGCCCCTGACATCAACGGGATTGCGAAGCCAGTTGCAGTCTAGTTCGGGGCCGACGAACGCTCTCCTGCGCGCGAGATGAGGCTGACGCGCCGAGTCCGTCGCGTCTCGCGGGGCAGGATGCGTCGCCTCTTGGGCGGAACCCAGTGTGCGGAGTGGTGGCGGAGCTGCCAGATCCAGCCCAGGAGGGAATCACCAGTGAAAGCTCCACAACAGACTCGTCGCAGCTTCCTCGGAGCCGCCGGCGGGATGATGGGGGCAGGCATCATGGGCTCACTTGCCGACGCGACACCGGCCGCCGCACAGGATGCCAAGCCAAAGTCTCCCAACGACCGCATCGGACTCGGCGCCATCGGCATGCGCTACCAGGGCTCAGTGATCACGCACAAGGCCCTTCCCTTCGGCGACGTCGTGGCCATCTGTGACGTGGACCGGCACGTGCGCGAGCAGGCCCGCGCCAGCTTCGGCAGCACCCCGAAGATCTTCGAGCACTACCACGATCTGCTCGCGCGTAAGGACGTGGACGTCGTCCTCATCGGCAGCCCCGATCACTGGCACGCCGCCATGACCATCGACGCGTGCCGGGCGGGCAAGGACGTCTACGTCGAGAAGCCACTCACGCTCACCATCGACGAGGGCAAGCTCCTGTGCCAGGTGGTGGAGGAGACCGGGGCCGTCGTCCAGGTGGGAACATGGCAGCGCAGCGACTGGAAGTTCCGCCTCGCCGCCGAGATGATCCGCGCCGGGCGCATCGGGCGGCTGCGCAAGGTCACCATCGTGCTGGACAAGAACCCGACGGGCGGCCCGTTCCGGGCGACCGACCCGCCGTCGCACCTCAACTGGGACCTCTGGCTGGGCCAGGCGCCGATGGTGCCCTACATCCCGGAGCGCTGCCACTACACCTTCCGCTGGTGGCACGAGTACGCCGGCGGGAAGATGACCGACTGGGGCGCGCACCACCTGGACATCGGCCAGTGGGGCATCGGCATGCAGTTCTGGGGACCGGTTGAGGTGGAGGGGAAAGCCACGTTCCCGTCAATCCCCGACGGCTACAACGTGGCCAGCGACTTTCAGGCGACGCTCACCTACGCCGATGGCACCGTCCTCGAGGTGCTCGACACGGGCGGCAACGGCATCACCTTCGAGGGCGACGGCGGCTCCATCTTCGTCAACCGCTCCAAGATCACCGGCGACCCCGTGGACGCACTCAAGGACGACCCCCTCGACAAGTCCGACTACAAGCTCTACGCCCACGATCTCCCCGAGAGGGAGCTCCGCACCGGCAAGCTGTCCTCCCTCATCAACCACATGGCGAACTTCTTCGACTGCGTCCGCACGCGCAACACCCCCATCGCCGACGTGGTGAGCCAACACCGCAGCGCGACCATCTGCCACCTCGGCAACATCGCATGTCGCCTCGACCGCAAACTCACGTGGGACCCGGGGGCGGAGCGATTCGTGGATGACTCAGAGGCGGATGCGTTTCTGAAGCGAGACCAGCGCGAGGGCTACGAGATTCTGGGAATTCGGGGGACACCATACTAAATTATCGCCATCCCTGACACCCGCCCCGCCTCGGTCCCTCGAACCGTCCTTAGCCCCTGCCTCGCTGCTTCCACGGGCCCTTGGGGCCGCGCTTCTGCGGCAGGAGCACCCGGTCCAGCAGCGACTCCAGGTGCGCCACGAAGCCCTCGTTCCCCAGCGGCCGACCCGTCCGCTCATGCCGCCGCAGCCGATGCCACTGCTCCTGCAGCACCTCTTCTCCCACGAACTGCTCCCACCTGCCAACTCCCGCCATCTCCAGCAGAGGGCCCACGCGCACCAGAGCATCGTCCCTGCCCGCCACGTGCGCCGCCGCGCTGCTCCAGCGGTAGTCCTTTGCCCGCTTCGCCAGCCCCACTCGCACCGGGTTCAGCTCGATGTACCGCGCCGCCTGCACCGTGTGGGGCTCATCCATTGGGAAGGAGGCAAATCGCCGCTGCCACAGATGCCCCCGCCAGCCCTCCCGGAAGTTCACCAGCCGCGGGTACCGGCCATGCGCCTCGCCGATGGCCCGGGCGAGGCTCTCCGGCGTCTGGGGCGCGGCGATGAGGTGCACGTGGTTGGGCATGAGGCAATAGGCCCAGATCTCGACGCCCTCGTGCTCGCACCACTCGGCCATGAGCTCGATGTAGGCCGCATAGTCTGATTGACGAAAGGAAGGTCTCTTGTCGCCGATTGCCGCGCTGGGTGATGTGATGGGGTACGCCGGGAGCTACGACTCGTGCCAATCGTGCCATGCTGTGAGCATAGCACCGACGGCTCCGGCAGCCAATAATTTAGTATGCTGTCCCCCGAATTCCGTCAACCGCCGCGTCGTCGCAGTGCGCTTCGAGTATGCAAGGACGGCCCAGTGTGCGCTGCCCACCGGCTGATTCTGGTTCTACCCCGCCGCCGTCATCTGCCCGCCGGGTGCAGTTGCCTGCTTCTGAGCTGGAAGTCCCTGGTCAGCCCGGACGTGCTGCCCCGATACCTGGCAGCGGTGAGCACCGGCGACCCGCGGAACATCGCACTGATCCTGGGGCTGATCTGCTCCAGTTCGCCGGCCTTGAGGGCAAACTTGACCGGGAAGTCCAGGTTGCGTCCGTAGAAGGCGCAGTCGAACTTCGTTCTCGTGGCGCGAATGTCGGGTCTGCCAGGGGTGATGAGGAAGAGGTCAATGGCCGTTCTCCCCTCCGCCAGCTGGGAGACCTTCAGGGGATACCACGCGTAGGAGGTCGCGAACTCATAGACTATCGGCGTGATGCTACGCTCCGCCGAACCGATGTCGACGACGTCAAAGACGAAGTAGCGTACGCCCGCGTCCAGGTACTGCTTGGCGATCGGGCCGACGCTCTCGATGGCGGAGGGAGCCAACTCGACGCGGGCGTCGGCAGCGAACCGCTTGACCCAGGTGGCCAGCCCGTCCAGGCTCAGTATCTTGCCAATGGTGATGTCATGGGGCCCGATCTTCTCGTGGAACACGACCTCCACACTCTCGGGCTCGCCTTCGCCCTGGGCTACTCCTCCACCCTTGCGCCTCAGCTGGAACCACGTAGGCCGGCGACGGTCAATGGCCTGCTGGACCGCCTCGAAGGAGTCGAATGAACCCTCCTCCACCTTTGTCGGCTCCGCGGGCAGGGGCATGAAGTGGAGCACCTTCGCATCCTCTCCCGTGCTGTGTACATCCACCGACAGGATCAGGACTTGCGTCTTGCCATTCCAGGCCACGATGGCCCGCTGGGCGGGCTCGTGGATGGAGATGTTGGCATCCGCCGCCACCAGCGGGATCATCCCGCGATCGGCCTGGGCGACCGCTCCGACGCTTACCATCACAGCAAGTGGCGCGATGCTTCGTATTGCCGCTCGCATTGCTTTCACCCCGTCTATTCTGCCAATGTTCGGGACCGCACAGGCGGTGCCAGGGGCCGTCCCTGATTGGTGGATTCGGCGGATAGCCTGGCCAGTCCTTGCCCGGAACCACGCCGGGGCGGCCCGAATTCGGGGGAATTCGGGGGACACCATACTGAATTATTGCCCCGGCTGAGCCCCCTTGCGCCCGGTTCCCGCAGACGGTGCGCAATCCCTGCCCCGGATTCAGGGGACGCCACTGATTCTCGACAACTCGCCAGTCGCCC
>JASFTE010000381.1:0-5324 GCA_050114035.1 Armatimonadota bacterium
GGCCTGGCGAAGCTGCCGGAGATGGCAGCCCTCGGCCAGGCCCTGGGCTGCACTCGTGTGCCCACCTGGGTGCGACCGGTCTCGGACGAGCTGACCTTCGAGGAGAATTTCCAGCTCCATGCCCGCCGCCTGCGCGCGTGCGCCGAGATACTCCGTGACAACGGATGCTCCCTGGGCCTCGAGTTCGTCGCCCCCAAGACGTCCCGCATCGGCGCGAAGTACGAGTTCATTCACGATCTGCCGGGGATGCTGGAGTTGTGCGAGGCCATAGGAACGGGGAACGTCGGGCTCCTCCTGGACTGCTGGCACTGGTACACGGCCCATGGCACCGTGGGCCAGATCAAGGGCTTGCGCCCCGAGCAGGTCGTCTACATCCACGTGAACGATGCCCCGGCCGGCGTTGAGGTGGACGAGCAGATCGACAGCGTCCGCTGCCTCCCCGGCGCCACCGGTGTCATCGACATAGCCGGCTTCTTCCAGGCACTTACCCACATACGCGCCACGGCCCCGGTGACGCCCGAGCCGTTCGTCAAGGAGCTGCGCGAGATGCCGGCTGAGGAGGCCGCACGCACGGTCGGTGCGTCCATGGACAAGATCTGGCGCCAGGGCGGCCTCGCCTAGCGAAGCGCACCTCGAGCCGCGGCGGCCTCGGCTACCGCATGAGCGCCGTGGCCGCGCCGCCCTTTGTCTCTTGCAGCCGGCCCGGCCGGCACAGGAGGAATCGGGCACTCCGGCGTCGAATATACGTTCGAGAGGCGGCGCAATGATCCACATCGGCACGTCGGGCTTCAGCTACGACGACTGGATCGGGCACTTCTATCCGGAGGGCACTCGCAAGCCGGATATGCTGCGCTACTACGCCCAGCGCTTCAGGGCCGTCGAGGTCAACTTCACGTACTACCGCATGCCCAACGCCACCACGCTGGGCCAGATGTCCGCCAAGACGCCGGCGGACTTCCAGTTCGTCGTCAAGGCCAACAGCCTGATGACACACGAACGCGAGCGAGAGCCCGCCGTCTATGAGCAGTTCTGCAACGCACTCGAGCCGCTGATCTCAGCCGACAAGTTCGGCTGCATCCTGGCCCAGTTCCCCTACTCCTTCCGACCATCACAGCCCAGTGCCGAGTTCATCCGGTTCCTCCGTGAGCAGATACCGGAGCTGCCAGTCGTGGTCGAGTTCCGCAATCGTGCGTGGGCGCAGCAGGAGACTCTGGACATGCTCATGGACCTGAACCTCGGGTACTGCTGCGTGGACGAGCCGCCCCTCAAGGGACTGATGCCGCCCCTCGCCGTGGCGACCTCGGACACCGGCTATGTCCGCTTCCATGGACGCAACGCGGAGCAGTGGTGGGACCACGAGGAGGCGTGGCAGCGTTACGACTACCTGTACTCCGAGGACGAGCTGCGCGAGTGGGTCGGCAAGGTCGAGGGTATCACGGAGAAGACGTACCGGACCTACGTGTTCTTCAACAACCACTACCAGGGAAAGGCGGCCCTGAACGCCAGCCTGTTTGACCAACTGCTCGGCGGGACGCAATAGCAGGCTCAGGACCGCTAAGCGCAGCTACACGGGCGCCGACGCGACCTCATCCGGGGCGGGCGCCTCCGACGCCTCGGGGCCCTCCACGATGCCGCGCCCGTGCACCGCGATCAGACCATTCCCGGCCGCCTTCGCCTCGTACATGGCCCTATCGGCTTCCGCGAGCAACTCGGAGGCATCGCCCGCATTGCTGGCACCGGCCTCCGACGCGCCCTGGCTCAGCGAGACCTTCAGACCGGCGGCGCCGGGGGCCTCAGAGACCAGCCGCCGCACCCGCCGTGCCACGTGCATCGCCCCGTCAAGGCCCGTGTTGGGCAGAAGTAGCGCGAACTCGTCGCCACCCAGCCGTGCCACGATATCCACGTCCCGCAGGCTCCCCGCAAGCGTCCTCGCCAGCATCTGCAGTACGGCATCGCCGACCGGATGCCCACGAGTGTCGTTGATCTGCTTGAAGTCGTCCACGTCAATGATGATCAGTGACACCTCGGTGCCGTAGCGCCGGTGCCGCGCCATCTCGCGCTCCAGCGTCTCCAGCAGATGGCGCCGGTTGTACAGATCGGTGAGCGAATCGCGGATCGCCAACTCCTTCGTCTCCTGCAGCAGCAGCGCATTCTCCACCACCAGCGCGGCCTGCGACGCAAAGGCCGCGAGCGTCTCGATATCCTCGTTCGAGAACGGGCTCCCGTCCTCCGTGTTGGCGAACTCAATCGTGCCCAGCACTGTGTCCCCAAAGGCCAGCGGGACACACAGCGCGTTGCGCACCCGCTGTCCCATCTCCCGGGCCAGATCCTCACAGAAGCCCGCGTGCGCCCGCGGATCGTTGACGAGGAACGGCAGGCCCGTCTCAATGCACCACCGACTGATCGCGTGCAGCTCCGTGGATGGATCCGCGTCCAGGAAGCCGTCCGGACGTCGATGCGCCACGGCCTCGGCGCCCTCGCCCTCGCGGTCCAGGAGGATCAGCCATGCCGCCTCGCACGGCAGTATCGCCCGGATCTGGATCAGGATCCTCTGGGCAACCGCATCCGGCTCGGTGGTATCGGCCAGAATGCGGGAGCTCTCGGTCATCGCCGCCAGGCGGCTGTGAGCCCGGGCCACGTCGTCCTTGAGCTGCTCGAACTGCTCCAGAGTCCCGAGGGCGGCGGCCACTTGCCGAGCGAGAATCCGCAGCGGGCGGGTCGCCTCCGATCCCAGGCTCCTTCCCGAGTCGTACAGCAGCAGTACCGCGCCCGGGCATTGCCGTTGGGTCCTCAGGGGGACGTTGCACACGCCGCGTATCCCGCTCGCCACAACCCGGCGCAACTCCTCCTGCTCCCCATCCGGGCGCAGCGACCGCCGCGTTATCTGGTACTGCTCGACGGCAGCCACTGTCTGCAGGGACTCGAGCGCCAGGGGGCTGAGTGCCGGCAGCAGCTCCTCATAACCGGGCGACGCGGCGACTGCCCGGAGCTGGCCGCCGCAGGCAAGCGCCAGCACGGCGCCCCGCGCACTGCTCGCCCGCAGCATGGCGTCCAGCGCCAATTCCGCCAACGACGCGCGATCCCGCACCGAGCTGAGAATCCACGAAGTCTCCTGTACCGTCTCCAGCGCCGCCAGACGGCGCTCGATTGTCTCAGCCTGTGGAGCCATTCGGATGCGCTCCTACCGGGGGCCTGCCCACGCCTGGTACTGCTCCTCCCGATAACGCCCGGCGTCGGCCCGGGGGCCGACTACAACTCCTCCAACTCCGCCCGGATGAGCTTCCGCGGATCCTCGAAGATCACCGGGCGCAGCCTCATGCGCGTCTGCTCCTTGTCCACATCGAGGTTCAGAGGCAGCTCCACGATGAAGCGCGTCCCCCCGCCCGGATCGCTCTCCACCCGAATCGTCCCGTTGTGCTCGCGGACGACGTTCGCCGCCACGCTCAGTCCGTACCCCGACCCATCCGGCTTCGTCGTGTACCCGGGCCGGAAGATCCTCGCCAACTCCTCCTGCCGCATGCCCCGTCCCGAGTCGCGCACCGTCACGCGGAGGCCCCGCAGCGACCGCCGCCGCGCCGGGGCCGTGTCCGCCATCAATGGCTCCGCACGCACCTCAACGGCTCCCGCCCTCCCCCGCATGGCCTCGTAGGCGTTATAGAGCAGATTCGCCAACGCCTCGACCAGCTGCCCCGTGTCGCCGCGTATCTCAGGCAGCAGCGGGCTGATGCCGATGTCCGTACGTACATCCTCCGGCCGGCTGGCACCCGTCTCCACTAGCGCTTCTTCCACAACCTCACTGAAGTTTACAATCTCGAACCGCGGGGCCCTCCGCTGCAGCACGCTGAGGTACTCCGTCAGCGACGAAAACAGCCGCTCGTGGGCCGACATGAGCTCCCCCACCCGCTCCGCCAGCTCTTCTCCCCCCATCCCCCGCCGGGCCTCCTGTTGGATGCCGCGCATCCGCGCCCCGAGCACGGCCACCAGGTTCTTCACCTCGTGCACCTTGTGGTAACTGTCCCCGTACGCGTCCGCTTTGGCGATGTCGATCATCTCCAGCAGAACCCGCAGCAGCGCCGTGGGAGCGAATTCCGGCGCGGCCTCCGCGAGGCCCGCAAGCTGCTCCCGGGCCAGCTCGCCGGGCTCGTCGTACAGCAGGCGGCACAGGTTGTGGTAGGCGTTATCGTATGTCGGATCGGCCGCGATGGCCCGCCTGAACGCCCGGGCCGCCTCCGCGGCGCGCCCGGCCCGCCGCGCCAGCACCCCCCAGTTGTTCAGCGCGGCCGGCAGCTCGGGCTCCAGCGCCAGGCACTTCTCGTAGCACTCCGCCGCCCGTTCCGCGGTCGCCCGCGCGTCATCGTACAGTGTCCCGAGCGCGAAGTGCACCAGGTGCGCCTCCGGGAACACCTCCGGCAGGTCGTCCCGACCCGCCAGCGACTCGAGCTCCTCGATCGCCCGCTCCCGCGCCGCCGCGTCCCGGTACTTCGCCTTCGCGTGCACTATGCCCAGCCGGAACCGCGCCTCCAGGTGCTCCGGATCAATGCGCAGCGCCTGCCGCAGCGCCGCCTCCGCCTCGCTGTCCGGCGTGTTGATGTCCCGCGCGTGGGCGAGCCCCAGGTTGTAGTAGATGTCCGCGTTACTCGGCTCCTCGTCCGCCGCCCGCGTGAACCACTCCCGCGCCTCGGCCCACTGGTGCGCGTCGGCGTGGGCGACGGCGAGGTCGTAGGCCACGCCGCGCTCCTCCGGGCTGAGCTCCAGAACGCCGTGGAAGTCCCGGATCGCCTCGGCGTTGTCCCCCCGCTCGAACTGCGTCGCCCCGCGATAGCGCAGCGCCGGGACGAGCTCCGGATCGAGCCGCAGCGCCGCGTCGAACTCGGCAATGGCCTGCGCCCACTGCCGGCTGTCCTTGCGGAGAAGGCCCAGCGTGAAGTGATACTCGGGCACGTCCGGCGCCAGCTCGATGGCCCGCTCCAGCTCGCCGGCCGCCGGCAGGAACATCCCCATCTTGTAGTACGCAACGCCCAGATTGTGCCGCGCGCGGGTGTAGTCCGGATCGCGCTCCAGCGCCCGCCTGTACGTCCCCACGGCCATGGCCAGCCGGTCGGCCGCCAGGCGCTCATCGGCCAGCCGGCACAGCTCTCTCGCCTCCTGAGAGCTGCAGCCGTCGGCATCTGGGCTGCGCACGTCGGCCATGTCCTCTCCCTACCCCATGGCCACCGCCATGGCGCGGGCGAACTCATCGAGCCTGGCGCACTCCGTCGGGTTGGCCTCGAGGTCGCCGGCCTCCCGCGCCAGCAGGTTGACGCTTGCGGCGATCTCCGCCCCGT
>JASFTE010000382.1:0-5318 GCA_050114035.1 Armatimonadota bacterium
CGGGCTTGTACCGGGTGGTGACGACGAAACCGCGGATGTCCGGGCTGACGCGCTTGGCCAGGTGCCAGACGGCGCACGAGTCCTTGCCGAGGCTGTGGGCCACCACGAGCCGGTTCCCGTACTCCTCGTGCGCCTCCCGGATCAGCTCGAGTGATCTGTCCACCTTCTCCGCGAAGTTCAGGCTCTCCACGAGGCAGCTGTTGTCAGTCTCGACGACGGTAACAGCCATGGTTCGTTCCCCTGGAACGTGGGTTACTCGACCACCGAACAGCCGACCGTCTCATCATCTCGACCGTCTTGGTCGAGTAATCCCCGCAAAAAAAAGCGTCCGTCACGGCGCGTCTAGATGGCGTACGATGCCACACGCTCATCGTGCGTCCGCGGCGCCTGTTCCAGCAGGTCCTGGAACGTCGTCTTGTCGTAGACACCGGAGATCGCGTCGGCCGCCTCCTGCCACATGGGCAGGAACACGCAACCCCTGGATAGCGGGCACTTGTCCCTGGCGTCACCCTCGAGGCAGTCCACCGGGCCGACCGGGCCCTGCACGAATCGGATCACCTCGCCCACGCTCAAGTCCCCAGGGGTCCGAGCCAGGGTGTAGCCACCCTCGCTGCCCCGCTGGGAGGTCACGAACCCTCCCTGTTTGAGCTGGCTGAGGATGACCTCAAGGAAACGCTTCGGTATGGCCTGCGCCTGGGCGACCTCAGCGATCTTCACCGGCCTCCCGTTGCCGCGCCTGGCCAGCTCGAACAGGGCGCGCAGGGCGTATTGGCACTTCTGCGTTACGAGCACTGCATCTCCTATCTAGACTAAATCAATCGAAATAATAGCATAGTCTGAGGCTGCCGTCAAGCGGTTTCCGGAGTAATACAGTGCGTTGAGTGTACTATCCGTACAAATGTGGGATAGGATACAGTTGAGTGCGTATGGCCGAGCGATGCGGTGACACAGGGAGCGGCCGCATCGTCACGCGTGGGTCAGAGGCCTCCGGGCTGCTCGGCGGAGAGTGCTCAAGGGGAGTGACACGCAGCAAGGCTTGCCCGGCGTGCGCCGGGCACGGTGCGGCTCTCGGTGGACGTGCGGCCACAAGACCTGAGTGGACTGATGACTGCGGGGGTAGGTTCTAGTTCTGCGAGAAGATGGCTTGACGCGTGCTCTTCAGCGGTCTGAGTTCACTCCACTCGTCTCCGGTGGCTCTGTCGGCTCGGTGCGCGGCGTTCATGACGGCGCACAGTATCCAGCCAACGGTCGATCCGGCCCAGAGCAGGAGCAGACATGCCCACCACGGTGCAAACACGCTGATCACCTCTACGGCCCTCCCTGTACACTGTTATTGTACCGCCCCGGCCGCCGGATATAACACTGTCAGTGGCGCCAACGGCGGGGGCCGTCCAGCTCTGTAATCTGTCGCACCCGCGGCGGCGGGGCCGCAGCGTGCGCCGTGTGCGAAGAGGGCCGGGTGCCCCACTTGTGGAACCCTCGCAGGATGGCCCATGACCTGGCGCCGGGCGGGTTGCCGTAGGCGGTCCGCTGCCGGTAGATGCAGCGCGGACTTCGGAAAGAGGCGAATCACATGAACCGACCGGTCACGCATGACGCTCGCGGGATCCCCGGCTGCCGCAGCCTGCGGATGATGCTCCTGTGCCTCGTGCTGGATGCACTGTGCCTGCCTGTCGTCGGCGAGGACTGGCCCACGTACCATCACGACATTGCCCGCACGGCCATCAACTCGGAATCGCTCTCCCTGCCGCTCAACGAGCACTGGTCCTTCGCGACCAGCGGCGAGCCGGTTCCCGGATGGGCCCCGCCGCAGTCCGTGCCCGTCGAGGGGTACCTGGAGTTGCCGCGCGCCCAGTTCGACGACGTCTACCACCCGGTGGTGGCGGACGGCACCGTCTACTTCGGCTCGTCCGCCGAGAACAAGGTCTACGCCCTCGACGCCGCGACGGGCGAGGTGCGCTGGACGGTGTTCACCGGCGGCGCCGTGCGGCTCGCGCCGGCCGTGTGGGAGGGCCGCGTGTACTTCGGCGCCGACGACGGATGCATCTACTGCGTGCAGGCGACGGACGGCGAGCTCGTCTGGAAGTTCCGGGCGGCGCCCGGGGCGCAGAGGCTGCTCGGGCGCGGCCGGATGGTGTCCCTGTGGCCCATCCGCACGGGGCTGGTGGTGGACGACGGCACGGTCTACTGCACTGCGGGCATCTTCCCCGGCGAGCGCGTGTACATGTATGCCCTGCGCGCCGAGGATGGCGCCGTGGTGTGGAAGAACGACAGCATCAGCTTCCCCAGCGGCGGCGGCAGCTCGCGCCACTATGGCATCTCGCCCCAGGGGTATTTGCTTGCCTCTCCAAAGAAGCTGTATGTGCCCTCGGGCAGGAACGCCCCGGCGGTCTTCGACCGGGCCAGCGGCCGCCTCATGTACCAGCTCGGGTCGGCCTGGGGTAAGAGCGGCCTCGTCGGCGGCACCTACGCCCTTCTGGTTGGCGACCGAATATACAGCGGCACCGGCGAGCTGACTGCCTACGGCGGTCAGTCCGGCAGGAGCGGCCTGTCCTGGTTCCCCGGCCGCCGCCTCGTCGTCACGACGGGGTTCGCGTACATGCTCGCCGATACCGGTGTGTGTGCCCTGGACCGGGAGAAGTATCCCGAGGCGAGCCGCAAACGGCAGGCGCTGAAGAGCAAGCGCGCCAGCGTGACCCGGGCCAGGCCGGCGGATCTGGACGAGCAGCTCAAGGCCCTCGACCAGGAACAGAAGGACGCCGACGAGCTCATTGCCGCCTCCAGGCCGTGGCTGCGGGAGCTCGCGGGCTTCGAGTCCATGATCCTCGCCGGCAACGCGCTCTTTGTCGGCGGCGAGGGCCAGGTCCTGGCCCTGGATGCGGCCACGGGCGAGACGCGGTGGACGGGCGCCATCAACGGTGTGGCAAAGGGCCTCGCCGCGGCCGATGGGCGCCTGCTCGTGAGCACGGACGATGGGACGATCTACTGCTTCGCGCCCGGCCCGCAGCCGCGCCGGGAGCAGCTCGAGAGGCAGCCGCCCGCGCCGTACCCGCGGGATCGCCTCACCCCGGTGTACGAGGCCGCGGCCGACGCGATCCTCGAGGAGAGCGGCATCGACCGGGGCTTCTGCCTCGTCCTGGGCTGTGGCACCGGCCGTCTGGCCCTCGAGCTGGCGCAGCGCACCGAGGATCTTATGATCTACGGCGTGGAGCCGGACGCCGGGAAGGTGGCCGCCGCCCGGAAGGCGCTTGCGGCCGCGGGCGTGTACGGCACGCGCGTGTGCGTTGACCAGGCCGAGCTCTCCTCCGTGCCGTACTCCGACTACTTCGCCAACCTCATCGTGTCCGAGGACGCGCTGGTGTCGGACGGTCTGAGGGCGTCGCCCGAGGAGGCTCTCCGCATGCTCAAGCCTCACGGCGGCGTGGTGTGCATCGGGCAGCCGGCCGCGGCGAAGGGCATCGTGAAGCCTGTACGCGCGGCCATGCTGCAGCGCTGGCTGCGGGCCGGCGACATGAGCGGGTACCAGATGAGCGAGGCCGGGGGGACGTGGGCGAAGTTCGTCCACGGGCCGGTGGCTGGCTCTGACGACTGGACACACCAGTACGGCGAGCCGGGCAACGCCGGCTCGTCGCAAGATACCGCCGTCAAGTGCCCCCTCGGCATGCTGTGGTTCGGCGACCCCGGCCCCGACGTCGCCGTCAATCGCCACCGCGGCACGGCGGCGCCCCTGGTTGTGAATGGCCGCACGTTCCTCCAGGGCAACAACTACATCGTGGCCTTCGACCCCTACAACGGCGTGAAGTTCTGGGAGCGAGATATCCCCGGTGCATACCGCGTGAACATGGCGAGAGACTGCAGCAACCTGGCGGCTACCGAGGACAGCCTCTTCGTCGCCACGGGAATGCAGTGCCTGCGCCTCGACGCGGCAACCGGCGAGACCGTGGCCACGTACGATATGCCGCCGCCCCCCGACGACACCGCGCGCACCTGGGCCTACGTGGCCGTGGTGGGCGACATACTGGTCGGCAGCACGCAGCAGCGCGGGCTCTACAGCGACGCCGTGTTCGCCCTTGACGTGAACACCGGCGCGCTTCGGTGGGCGCACCAGGGGAAGACCATCAAGAACAACGCCATCTGCGTCAGCGACAGCCGCGTGCTGTTCGTGGAGGGCTCGGTCACGCCCGAGCAGCGCCAGGAGGGGCTGGGCGACACCGTGAGGCGCGTCGCGGCCGAGAAGGGCATCAGCATCGCCGAGGCCGAGAAGCAGATACCGGGCGCGGACGTGCGTGTGGCGATGGCGCTGGATCTGGCGTCGGGCCGCACGCTGTGGGAGAAGCCGGTCGATGTGACCGACTGCGGCGGCGATGTGCTCGTGGGCATGTGCAACCGAGGCGTGTACGCCTTCGCGGGGGCGCACAAGGACGGCCACTACTGGCCGCAGTTCCTCGGCGGCGAGTTCGCCCCGCGCCGGGTCGTGGCCATCTCGGCCGAGGACGGGTCGCTCCTGTGGTCCAAGGCCGTCGGCTACCGCATGCGGCCCATCATCGTGGGCGATACGCTGTACGCCGAGCCATGGGCCTTCGACCTGCGGACGGGAAAGCAGAAGCTGCGGACCAATCCGGTCACGGGGGCCTCCTCCATCTGGGAGTTCGAGCGCCCGGGGCACCACTGCGGCGCGGTCTCCGGGTCGCCCAACGCCCTGTTCTTCCGCTCGGGATCAATCGCGTACTACGACCTCGTCACCGACCACGGGACGGAGCACTTCGGCGGCCAGCGCGCGGGCTGCTGGATCAACATCATCCCCGCAAATGGCCTCGTCGTCGTCCCGGAGGCCAGCTCCGGCTGCGTGTGCCTGTACTCCATCCACTGCACCACCGTGTTCAAGCCGCGCGCGCTCAACAGGGCGTGGGCCATATACGACGCCACCGGCGATCTGACCCCCGTGAGGCACATGGGCATCAACCTCGGCGCGCCCGGCGACAGGAGGGACACCGAGGGCACGCTCTGGCTCAGCTACCCGCGGCCGTCGGGCCGCATGCGCGTGAACTTCGACCTCGGCGTGGCCCCGGGGGCGGCACCGTACTTCACCACGGACACCGAGTATACGCAGATCGCCGGCACAGACGCGCCGTGGATATTTGCGTCAGGCTGCTCGGGCATGAGCCGGTGCGCCGTCCCGGTGCTCAGGGAGGAGGACGGCGCGGCGATCTACACCGTCCGCCTGGGCTTCGCGGACACGGAGAACCAGGCGCCCGGCGAGCGCGTCTTCGACATCAAGCTCCAGGGCGAGGTCGTCGAGGAGAACTTCGACATCGTCC
>JASFTE010000383.1:0-5313 GCA_050114035.1 Armatimonadota bacterium
TGCTGACGTACCTGGGCGCGCACGCGGAGGGCTTGTGGATGCCGGTGGCCATGCTGGCGGTGTTGTGCGCGGCGCTGCGCAACAGGCTGGCCCTGTGCGCGCTGTTCTATCCGGTGGAGGTATCCAGCGATCCCGACCTGCTGCTGGCCATGTCCATCGCCTGGATCGGTGTGGCCCGCTGCTTCGGGCTCACCCGCTCGCGGAGTGCGTCGTTCTCGCTCGTACCGAGCCTCGCGCCCTTTGGCCTCGTCGGCGCGCTGAACCTCAGCCCCGGCATCGTGCTTGGGTTCTTCGTGTTTCTGTTCGCCGGGGTGTTCGTGTTGGGCTACGAGCGGCTGCTGGCAGAGGAGGAGCGCGTGCGGGGTGGCCGGGGCGGCGGGATCGCGACGCGGCGTCGCGTCCACAGCCAGTTGGTGGCGTCCTCAGTGTTGCTGGTCGCCGTTGCTGCCCTGGGCGCGGCGGCGGGAACCGGGCTGCACCGGGTCATGCCGACTCTGGCGACGGCGTTGGCGAAGCAGATCGGCGCGACGCGCGCCGACCCCGCCACGCTGGAGAGCCTGAGTACAGACATCGACACGGAGCTCCAGGTGGGCCAAGGGCCAATCGAGCTGCAGCACATCGAATTGATGTACATTCGGTGCGGCGAGGCGCGGCTGTGGCGCACCGCGGTGTACGATGAGTACATGGGCAACGGGTGGCGTCGGTCGCTGCGCCGGGGGCGAGGGGCCGGCGCGCGGGGCCAGCCGGTGGACCTGCGCCAGCGCCGCCTGGTGGCGGTGCGCGGGCCGCAGAGGATCGTGGAGCAGACGGTGGAGCCACTGACCGAGCTGCCGGAGGAGCTCCCGGCGGCGGCGCAGCCGGTACGGGTCCAGTTCGAGTGGCCCGGATACGAGACGCGAGTCTTCGTCGTTGACGCCTACGGCTGCGTGCGGCTCCGGTGGTCGCCACCAACAGGGAGCGAATTCACCGTGTGGTCGGCGGTGAGCAACGCAACGGGCGACGACCTGCGTGGCGCGCCGAACGTGGATCGGACGCGGTTCCCCGGGACCTACCTGCGACTGCCTCTGGAGACAGCCGTCGAGGCCCGGGGGATCGCGGAGCACATTGCGGGCGACGCGCCGACGGCGTACGACAAGGCAGTCGCGATTGCCGACTACCTGCGGGAGAACCAGGCGTATACGCTCGATGGGCCGTACATCCCTGAGCACCGGGACGCCGCGATCGACTTCCTGACGCGGCACCGGCGGGGAGCGTGCGATCTGTTCGCCACGGCCTTCGTGGTCCTGGCGCGGGCGCAGGGCGTTCCGGCCCGGGTGGCAGTTGGGTACAACACGGGCGAGTATGATCCGGAGGAGCAGGCGTACCTGGTGCACGAGGATCAGGCGCACGCGTGGGCGGAGGTGTACTTCCCGGGGTATGGCTGGATCACTTTCGATCCGAGCGCGGGCGCCACGCTGGCCCGGCCGAGCCTGTGGTCGCTGCTGAAGATCGGGCAGTACTGGGGCTTCATCGTGGCCGTGCTGAAGCGGGTGCTGGTGGCGGCGGCCACGATCGGATTCCTGCTGTGGCTCGTGTCGGCGGCGTTCAATGTGCCCGTGGTCACGGAGGTGCTGCGCTACAGGCAGCGACGAAGGGCCCGTGACCCGCGGACGCGTCTGATGGCGGTGTACGAGCGCGTGTGTGGCCTGCTGGCGAAGGCGGGACTGGGGCGGCGTGCGTGGCAGACGCCGGCGGAGTACTCGGCGGCCATCGCCGCGCTGTGCGACAGGCAGTCGCCGTCCCTGTGCGCGGCCTTCGAGGCCCTGACGCATGCGCTGGAGCGGGCGCGATACGATCGAGGGCCAGTCTCGGACGGGGATGCAGCGGCGGCCCAGGAGTCGGCGACGCACGTGGCCGATGGGCTGCGCGAGATGCGCCGTGCCGTGGGCCGGAGGCCGCTGCAGGCCGCAGCGGCGGGGGGCGATGGCTCGTGAGTACGCGGGCAGCGGGAGAACGTGGCGATGCCCCGTCGGTGCACCTGGTGCACGGCCCGGCGGAGCTTCTGAAGGAGCGGCGACTGGCTGAGCTGACCGATGAGCTGCTGCCGGCGGAGGAGCGGGAGTTGGGCCTGGTGCAGTGCGACCCGGGCGAGATGGGGGTGGATGCGATCGTGGCCGCCATCCGCACGCCGCCGATGTTCGCATCTCGGTGCGTGGTCATCGTGCGTCCGGTTGACGGGCTATCGGCGGGCGATCAGGGGCGGCTCGGGGAGGCAGCGCGGGAGCTGGCGCCCGGCGGCCGGCTGATCCTGGTGACGGGCCCGGAGGAGGGCGGCAGGCGGGCTACGGCGCCGGTGGCGGCGGCGCTGCGAAAGGGGGTCAAGGAGCTGGGGCAGGCGCACTTCTGCCAGGCGCCGCGGGAGTGGGATGTGCCGAAGTGGCTGGTGTCAGAGGCGCAGGCGCTGGGCAAACGACTGACGCCGGCGCTGGCCACGCAGTTCGTCGGTCGCGCGGGGCACGACATGGGGCGACTGCGGATGGAGCTGGAGAAGCTGGCCACGTACATGGGCGACCGGGCCGAGATCACGGCGGAGGACATCGCCGCCGTGGTGTCCGAGGCGCCGGAGCACACGATATTTGAGCTGGTGGACGCCATCGGCAGCAAGCAGCCTGCCAGGGCGATGCGCATGCTGGAGGTGCTGCTGCCGGGCGGGGCGGCGGGCGGCTCGGGAGACCGGGCGGGTGCAGCGCTCGGCGCGTTGGGCATGATCGCGAGGCAGCTCCGGCTGCTGTGGCAGGCCCGGGTGCTGCTGGACCGGCGGCTGTCGCTGGCGAGGCCCAAGGACGTCCCTGCCGACGTCGCGGCCATGCTACCGCAGGAGCACAACATCATCCAGACGCTGAAGGCGCATAGCTTCCTGGCCAAGCGGTACGCGGCGCAGGCGGGGAGGTTCTCCTCGGGGGAGCTGTCCCGAGCCCTCGAGCGGGTGGCTGAGGCAGAGATGTCGCTCAAGGGCCAACTGCAGGGAGCAACCGGCGACGAGCAGTTGGCGCTGGAACTGATGATCGCCGATCTGTGTTCCCCGTAGCACTACGAGAAGGCTCTACCCGCGGACGTTGTTCTGAGCGATCGAGGGAGCGAGAGGTGACGCTCGATCCCTCATGGCGTGTGGCCGCTGCGGGATCAGAGGACCGGGACGGTATGCAGGACAGCTCCGACTACTCCTCCTCTTCGCGCGCGCACGACGAGCCCGACCTGGCTCATCCCACTCTCGTGGACCACCTGTTCGCCGTGGCGGCAGTCGGCTGGCCTCTGGTCGTCTACGCGGCGTACCTGTGGGTCGCAATCGCGGAGCTGTGGCCGCGCTAGCGGTCCTACTTCCCCGGACCGGGGCACGCCGGCGCGAGTCGGGCGGGCGGGGAGGCGCAGAGCTCTGACATCCATCGCCGTGTGGCTATGCATCTCGCTCGTGTGCTTTCTGCTCGGCGCGCGCCTTCTCTCCCTGCTCCGGGCGTCCCCGGAGGGGCTGGGCGAGAGGGCGCTGCTCTCCATCGGTGTCGGGTATGTCGCCTTCGGGTACGTTGTGCTCCTGATTGGCCTCGTGGGGCAGCTCTACGCCCGCCACATCGTGGCCGCGGCGGCGCTGTGCGCGGCGGTGAGCTACACGGAGATCGGGTTCCTGGGGCGATGCGGGGGCAGGCTGTGGTGGAAGGCCAAGGCCCCGCGGTTGGACGCGGCGGGTAGGGCGGTGTACGCGTTCATCGGCTTCTGGCTGCTGCTCGGGTTGCTGAACGCCCTGGCGCCGCCGGGCTGGCTGGACTGGGATGGGCTGAGCCACCATCTGGCGGTTCCGCGGGAGTACATTCGGCACCACGAGATCGCCTACGTCCCCTGGACGTCGCACTCCAACTTCCCCTACGCCACCCAGATGCTGTTCACCGTGGGGCTGATGCTGCGGGGGGCGGCGGCAGCGAAGCTGTTCCACTTCGTCTATGCGCCGCTGTCACTGGCCGCCCTCGGCGTATTGTGCCGCCGCTTTCTCCCGGCCGGCTGCGGGCGCTTTGCGGCCGCGGCGTACTGCTGCATTCCGCTGACCGGCTGGCTGGCCGGGATCGCGTACGTTGACCTGGGCGTGGCGTTCTTCACCATCATTGCGGTCCACTTCTTCCTGGCGTGGGCCGTGGACGGGGAGAGGCGCGGGCTGGCGTGGGCCGGGCTGGCCTGCGGGCTGGGGATGTGTGTGAAGGCGCAGATGGGAATGGTGTTGGGAGTACTCCTGTGCCTCGCGGTCCTCGCCTCTGTGCTTCGGCGAGGCGAGGGAGCGCTGCGGAGCGTGGGGAGAATCGCGGCCGCGGCGGGGATCGCCGCCGCGCTGTGTTGGCCGTGGTACCTGAAGAGCTACCTGTGGACCGGCAATCCTGTGTATCCCTTTGCCTACAGCGTGTTCGGCGGCCGGAACTTCTCGGCGGCCGATGCCGCGGCGTACACGAGGCACCAGATGCGCTTCGGCATGCCGCCGCGGGCGGGAGAGGCGGGAGCAGGCACCGAGGAGCCCGCCAGTCCGCGAACGGCGCGCAACCTCCTGCTGGTGGCGTGGAACGTGACGATGCATCCGCGCCACTTCGACGTGATCGACATGCCGCCGTCCATGATCTATGGATGTGGCGCAATCGGGCCGCTCTTCTTGGCGTTCGTCCCCCCACTGGTCTTCATGCGCGGCAAGCGGCCGGGCGTCCGCTGGATGCTGGGCTTCGTGGCGGTGTTTCTGGTCGGATGGTTCTACACGATGCAATACGCCCGGTACCTGGTGCCGTGCCTTGGAGTTGCGTGCACGCTCGTGGGCTGCTGCGTGCAGCGGTGCTGGAGCCAGGGCGCCATCGTGCGGGCGGCGGCCGGGACCCTCCTCGGCGCGTCGTGCGTCGCGGTGACGGTGGGCCTCCTGTACCACTCTCTGCCCCGGGTCGGCACGGCACTGGGCTTGGAAAGCCACCACGCCTACCTGGACAGCAATCTCGGGGTCTACCGGGCCTCGCAGAGCATCAATGCGCTCACGCCGCCGACGGCGAAGGTGGCCACATACGGGGAGACGCGGGTGTTCTACATCGAGCGGGAGGTGATGTGGGCCGACCCGGGGCATCATCAGATGATGCAGTACGGGCAGATGCGGTCCGGCGCGGACCTGGTAGCGCGGTACCGTGAGTTCAGGGTCACCCACGTCCTCCTCGGGCCCAGTGTGTTGGGGCGGCTTGTGGACCGGGCCGATAGGGCACAACTGCTGGTGCTCCTGCGCGAGGCCTTCGGGAAGGGCCTGCTCCGGCTGCCCGATGAGATGCG